>DUIM01000102.1 GCA_013330355.1 Methanosarcinales archaeon | reverse complement strand
CTAAATTGGTTAATCATAAAAAATCATTGGTTATTTGGAAAACAATACATATCGAGCCAGTCAAACTCCTTAACCGGTGACTAATGGAATTTTCAATTTATTATCACATCACATTCTATTTTCGGAGCAAAAGATATACCTGATAAGGTTAAAAGAGATTGAAGAGCAGTAGAATACCCGGGAATAAGCCCGATATTTTATTGGTCTTGCATTCCTAAGGTCAACTGTAATGAAAAAACCGGAATTCCTGCCAGACGGTCCTGGAGTATATTTATTCAAGAACAGGGACGACCACATCATTTATGTGGGCAAGGCATCCTCTGTCAGGAAAAGGGTATTACAATATTTCCAGCGTACTGAGCAGGACCCTAAGACCTATGCACTTGTCAAAAACATTGCAGATGTAGAATACCTGGTGACCCCCAGTGAGATCGATGCCCTTATTCTGGAATCCAACCTGATCAAGGAGCATCGACCCAGATATAATATTGACATGAAGGATGACAAACAGTACCCTTTTATCAAGATCACGGTCAATGAGGATTTTCCCCGCATTTTTATCACACGCAGGAGGTTGAGGGATGGGGCCAGGTATTTCGGGCCGTATACCAATGCCGGTTCAGTACGTGAAAGCCTGAAGATCATATCCCGGTTGTTCAGGATACGTCAGTGTAAGAAAAGAATCGTTCCCAGAGACAGGCCGTGTCTCAATTTCCAGATGGGGTTGTGCAGTGCCCCGTGCAACGCCCGGATTGATAAAGAACAATACCGCCTGGCTGTGGAGGAGGCGATCCGGTTCCTGGATGGTAAGAACGACAAACTGGTATCGATGCTAAATGAGCGAATGCAGGAATATATCTCTAAACAGAACTTCGAAGCAGCTGCGACGATCAGGGACCAGTTGAAAGCAATCGAACTGCTTTCAAGACGACAGCAGGTAACAGGGGGATTCGATGACTGGGATGCCATTTCCATTGCTGCCTCCGGTGACACTGCCTGTGCACAGGTGCTCTATATTAGGGACGGCAGCCTTGTGGGTCGGGCTGAATTTACCCTCAACTCACAGAATGCCAGTGAAAAGGAGGTTATGGGAGCGTTTTTAAAACAATATTACAGCGATGCGCCTGTTCCTGGAGAAGTACTGCTGGACATCATGCCTGATGACACTGCAATCCTGGAATGGTTGCAGGGTGTGGCTGGTAAAGTGGATATTACTGTTCCATCCAGGGGACGTAAAAAGGATCTTGTGGATATGGCTTTTAGAAACGCACGATCACATTTGAAAATGGTACTGCTGAATGATGAGAAAAAGGAGAAATCAGGGTATGGTGCACTGGTAGAATTACAGGATATACTGGGCCTGGACAGTCTGCCCGAGCATATGGAAGCATTTGATATCTCAAACACAGGTGGTACCGATGCCGTAGGTAGTATGGTGGTATTCACCAATGGAAGACCGGATCCGGGGCGGTACCGCCATTTCAACATAAGGACGGTAACTGGGATAAATGACCCGGCCATGATGGAGGAGGTGGTATCCAGGCGCCTGAAACGTATCGGCAGTGGTGAGGATACAGTACCGGATATTATAGTCGTGGATGGCGGGTTGACACAGCTTGGTGCGGCCTTATGTGCCATGGAGCAAACTGGTATTCATGTGCCTGTTATCGGGCTGGCAAAGCAGTTCGAACATATCTACATCCCTGATACCGATGCCCCGCTGATACTACCCGAAACATCGCCCGCCCTGAAGATGCTGAAAAGTATAAGGGATGAATCCCACAGGTTTGCGATCTCACACCACCGGAGGCGCAGGACATCACGATTGAGGACATCTGTCCTGGATACGATACCTGGAATCGGAAAAAAAAGAAAGGAGATACTGCTCAGGCATTTCGGTTCGCTGGAAGGGATAAAAAATGCCGGTAAGGATGAACTGGAAAATGTACCGGGAATAAGCGAGGTAATTGCAGAAACAATATTTTCCAGATTGCATGCACCAAAAGCTTATAAGTTGTAAGGTGGTTAAAGGAAGAACCGATAACCGTTATCATATATTGCGAGAATTTTTCGTAATTCACAATTTCAATCGGAGGATTATCATCAATGTCTAAAAGACCAGCTAAGACGTTTCGGAATTATAATAGCAGGAGATCATATACCCGCCGGAAGTACATGGGTGGAGTGCCTGGCAGTAAGGTCGTACATTACGATATGGGGAATGTAAAAGGTGATTTCCCTATTAAAGTTTCCCTGGTGGCAAAGGAGGCATGCCAGATAAGGGATTCCGCACTGGAAGCAGGCAGGATCACGGCCAACAGGTTGCTTGTTAAGAACCTGGGTATACAGAACTTCCATGTAAAGCTCAGAGTACACCCGTTTCAGGTAATAAGGGAGAACAAACAGGCAACCGGTGCCGGAGCTGACAGGGTAAGCCAGGGTATGCGCCAGTCATTCGGAAAGGCAACAGGAGTTGCCGCCAAGGTAAGGGCAGGACAGAAGGTCTTTACCATATCTGTAGACAAGGAAGGTTTTCCGATAGCCAAGGATGCTCTAAGACGCTGCGGCCATAAACTTTCCACTCCTATAAGTATCGTGGTGGATGAAGGGCAAAAACTTATCAACTGATTAGTTATTTGGTCAGAATAAAAATAAGAAGTGGTAAATATGGGAGAATATGAAGCTTATCTGGACAGGGCATATGAGAAACTACCCGATATCATAACCACTGATGAACGGTTCGTAATCCCCGAACCTAAGTTATTCTCAGAAGGTAAGGCTACCGTGCTTGAGAACTTTGGCCAGATAGCCGATGTACTTAACAGGGACCCCGACCACTTGATGAAAGCCCTTACAAGGGAACTGGGAACAGCAGGTAAGATCGATGGTCAACATGCAGTTTTCCAGGGCAAGTTCATGGTAGAAGCGATCGCCGAACAGATAGATGCCTATGTTGAAGAGTATGTGAAATGCTCGGAATGCGGCCGGCCCGACACCAAGCTGATCAAGTCCGAACGTGTCCTGATGCTTCAGTGTGATGCATGCGGGGCGCACCGGCCTGTCAGGAAAAGAAGGGCAAGGGTCGAAGCCAAAAGGGATGCTCTTGAAGAAGGCGAGGAATATGAGTTCAAGATCGAGAGCGTGGGTTCCAAGGGCGATGGTGTGGCAAAAGTGGATAAGTATATCGTATATGTTGCAGGGGCATCCAAAAAGGAGATAGTTAAGGCAAAGGTCAAACGTATTTCCGGTACTGTGGTATTTGCCGAACCTGTAAGGTAGTAGGTAGTAGGTATAGTATTATCTACTCAGGCCAGTAGCGGGCCGCACACGTATGAAGCCCTGCGGGCTCCATACGTGGACTGATTTACTCAGGCCGGTGACGTATGCCGCTTTCGCACCATACGTCGAAAATACGCTAATATACGCTAATACATACAAAATAATACATACAAAAAGGGGCTGTGGCCTAGTCAGGAATGGCGACGGGCTCCAGCGGATAAAATGATGAGCAACGGGTCTACTGAGACCAGCCCGACGGGGTCGGTCAGTGAGGAGCCGTTGGAGCACTGATTTGGTGTTCTCCTTGAATTCTTCAAGGGTTCGGAGAGACCCGTCGATCGTGAGTTCAAATCTCACCAGCCCCATCCTTTTTATTTCATCCGTTTACTATATAAACACAAAATGACATTTTATGTTTTGAATGAAATCCGGTATTCTCAATATTATCCTGATAGTGGTCTCGATTGTACTTGCACTAATTATCGCAACTTTGATATTAAGACTGGTAGGAGTAGTGATCAGGATACTGGTTATTATCATAATAGCCTACATTCTGTTCATCGTGTCAAAGCAATTGATTAAATAAGGGATAACATTAATACCGAATCCATCAAATTAAATCAATGAGGATCATATATTGCGCTCAGTACAGAGAATTAACAAGAAAACCACCACCAAAACCCAAAAAGAACGAGTGGAAGACGGGGCACGGTGCGTGGTGTTAAAACCGGCCGGATATCCGTTACGAAGCCAGCTTCATGAATATCCCGAGATGTCTGAAACCAATGTTTTCGAGTTCTATGCCCGTGAGCAGTGGAGTGGTATAGTGGTAGAGTCAGGTGAATATCTATTTGACCGCAGGATGTTCCCTGATTTTGCGTTCAAGGTAATAGATGTAGTACCAGAAGGTAGTATAATCAGCAACTCCACTATGTTTGTAGTAGATGACATCAAGACAGAAGAGTTTATGCCCGAGATATTCAGCGAAATAAATTTCAAAGATGTGATCGGCCAGGACGGGGCCAAACGTAAGTGCAGGCTTATCATAAAGTTTTTCGACGATCCTGATGGTTTTGGTAACTGGGCTCCCAGGAATGTACTCTTCTATGGCCCCTCGGGAACAGGCAAGACCATGCTTGCAAAAGCACTGGCAAACGAATCCGAAGTCCCCATCATTCCAATAAAGGCCACACAACTTATCGGTGAGTTCGTTGGTGACGGTGCCAGGCAATTGCATTCACTATATGACAGAGCCGAAGAACTTGGACCCTGTATAATCTTCATTGATGAACTGGATGCCATTGCCCTGGACAGGCGCTTCCAGGAGTTAAGGGGTGATGTGATAGAGATCGTCAATGCACTGCTTACAGAGATGGACGGCGTGGAAAAGCGGGAAGGAATATGCACCATAGCTGCCACAAACAGGGTGGAGTCCCTGGATACTGCCGTCAGGAGCCGCTTTGAGGAGGAGATAGAGTTCATAATGCCGGATAAGGATGAAAGGCTGGCAATACTCAATTCCAATATATCATCCTTCCCTATTGCACTGGAAAGTGATATAAATATCAAGTTGCTTGCCGAACGGACCCATGGTATGTCGGGCCGTGATCTTGTAGAAAAAGTGTTGAAGACTGCCCTTCATGCTGCTATTATTGAGGATAGCCAGGTAACGAACCAGCATCTGGACGATGCTATCAAGAAAGCCAAAGGTTCAAATCCTTTCAGGAACTCGGATGAGGGAATGTTCAGATAAGCCAAATGAAACAAAGACAACTGGAGATACTTTTAGAACAGGTGGCAGTATTTGAGTCACCTTCACCGTCCCTTGAACAGTACACCACTCCGGCAACCATTGCTGCCGAACTCCTGTATTTTGCCTTGATGAAGGGTGACCTTGTGGATACTGTTTATGACCTTGGATGCGGGACCGGTATACTGGCCATCGGTGCGGCCCTGTTGGATACACCTGATGTTGTTGGATTTGATATAGACATGAAAGCATTAATTACGGCCAGGCAAAGCGCAAAAAAGCTGGGTGTGGATGTGGGGTTCGTATGCTCCGGTATCCGGGATGTGCCTGGCAGAGTTCATACCGTTATCATGAACCCCCCTTTTGGTGCACAGGTCAGGGCCAGTGACCGGCCGTTTTTAGTTCGGGCGCTTGAAGTGGCGGATGTGGTATATTCCATCCACAATGAGGGAAGTTATGAGTTCATCAAAAAGTTCATTAATCCTGCGGTCATTACGGACCGATATAACATTGGTTTTCCTTTAAGACGAACTTTTAAGTTCCACAAAAAGGATATTGAAGTTGTTAATGCAGAAATATACCGTATAGAAAACAGGTCCTGATCGGAAGACCATTGCCAGCTAACCTTTATTGAAAATAAGATTGGTCAGGGATGTCCGGACATCAAAATCATATAAGAGGGATTATCATTAGGATTAAGAGGAAAAAGTCAGTATCACGCAGGAAATTGGGAACAAATACTACTACGTCAGATATGGAAGTGCAGGAAGAGGTTTCCAGTGAAGAGGAAGTAAAAGTGGAAGAACTAGAAACGGTGGAAGAGGTAGATAAAGTGGAAGGAGTAGAAAAATCGGAAGATGAATCCATTGCAGTCCCTGAAAAACAGGAAATTCCAGACAAACCTTCAGAGGTGCAGGAAACCAGGGAGTTCGTACTGCCAGGGGATATGGTCGGGACAACTGAGGAATTCATTTCCAATAATAATACTTTCAAATATGGTGGGAATATATATTCTTCGGCCACAGGTCAGGTTAAGGTCAACAACAAAACCCGTGCCATTTCAGTGGTTCCGGAGACGGATATACCGCCCATGATAAAAAATGGTGACATAGTCATTGGCCGCGTGAATGACCTCAGAAGTTCTGTGGCCCTTGTGGAGATTGCCATGATCGAAGGCAAAGGCGAGAGGGAAATCGTAAATCTACAGCCCGCTGCCATACATGTGTCCAATGTAAAGGACAGTTATGTCAAGTCTCTGGACTATGAGTTCAGCCCCTTTGATCTCGTCAGGGCAAAGGTAATTGACGTGAAGGCCATGCGTCTGAGCACATCCGGTAACAATTTGGGTGTTATCAAGGCATATTGCAGCAAGTGTAATGTTGACATGGAAAAACAGTCAAATAACGGGAATAAGGGCAGTAATTTAAAATGTCCTGTCTGCGGGAATATTGAATCGAGAAAGCTGGCTGCGAACTATGGCAATTTTTCCACATGAGGGGGATGGAATATGAAACTTAAAGTTATTGATAAAACAGATACTGAGGTCAGGATTGAGATTGCTGACGAAAGTCATACATTATTGAACAGTTTGAAGACACTGCTGCTGAATGACCCAAGGGTGGAACTGGCAACATACCATGTTGAACATCCTACAATAACCGAACC
>DUIM01000039.1:603-2556 GCA_013330355.1 Methanosarcinales archaeon | reverse complement strand
CACTGGTAAGGGGACAAAAGCTACCTATTTTCTCAGGTTCGGGTCTGCCCCATAATGAAATTGCCTTGCAGATCGCAAGGCAGGCGAAAGTGCCAGGCAGTGAAGAGGAGTTTGCTGTGGTCTTTGCGGCAATGGGTATAACCAATGAGGAAGCCCAGTATTTCATGGCCGACTTCGAGAGGACAGGTGCCCTTGAGCGGGCAGTGGTTTTCCTTAACCTGGCAAACGACCCGGCTGTAGAGAGGTTAATCACTCCGAGGATGGCACTTACGGCAGCTGAATACCTGGCATATGAGCACGATATGCATGTACTGGTAATCCTGACAGATATTACTAATTATTGTGAAGCATTGAGGCAGATGGGAGCAGCCAGAGAAGAAGTACCTGGCAGGCGTGGTTATCCCGGTTACATGTACACTGACCTTGCCAGTTTGTATGAACGGGCAGGTGTGGTAAAGGGCAGGAAGGGATCAGTGACACAGTTCAGTATCCTGAGCATGCCCGGTGATGATATCACACACCCGATTCCTGATCTTAGCGGTTATATTACCGAAGGCCAGATAGTCATTTCAAGGGAACTTCACATGAAGGGCATATATCCCCCTGTCAATGTGCTGCCGTCACTGAGCAGGCTGATGAATAGCGGTATCGGCGAAGGCCACACCCGGGACGATCATAAGGCAGTATCTGACCAGATGTATGCGGCTTATGCTGAAGGTAAGGACCTACGCGGCCTGGTGGCCATTGTGGGCAAGGATGCACTCTCAGACAGGGATAAGAAACTGCTGGAATTTGCTGATATGTTTGAGGACAGGTTTGTCAGGCAGGGTATGGAGGAGGACAGGGATATCGAGACCACACTCACTATCGGATGGGAAATGCTTTCAGAACTCCCTGAGTCGATGCTGACCAGGATCGATAACAAGTTCATTGAGAAATACCATCCGGCCCACAAAAAATAGGGCTGGATATTTGGAGGATTAGACTTTGGCTATACAGGATGTTAAACCCACACGTTCAGAACTTATAGAGCTTAAAAAGAAGATCAAGCTATCTGAGGGTGGACATAAACTGCTGAAAATGAAACGTGATGGGTTGATTCTGGAATTCTTTGAGATACTGGAGAAAGCTAAGAGCATCAGGGCCGAGCTTGACGTCCAGTTCGATGTATCAATGGAAAAGGTCAATATTGCCAAATCAGTGGAAGGTACTGTGTCAATCAAATCCACTGCTTTTTCTTTTAAGGATACACCGGCCCTGGAAGTCCAGAGCAAGAACGTAATGGGTGTGGTTGTGCCCAAGATCGAGTCAAGAAGTGTCAGGAAAGATATCAATGACCGTGGATATGGTATCATTGGCACCAGCAGCAGAATAGATGAGGCAGTTGATGCCTACGAAGTGCTGGTTGAAAAGATCATACTGGCAGCCGAGATTGAGACCACTATTAAGAAACTGCTGGATGAGATCGAGAAAACTAAGCGCAGGGTCAATGCACTTGAGTTCAAGGTCATCCCTGAATTAACTGAAGCAAGGGATTTTATCATGCTCAGGCTGGATGAGATGGAGAGGGAGAATACCTTCAGGCTCAAACGCATCAAAGGATAGATATACTGTGCGACAAATCAGGCATTAGGATGTCGTTAACGGATAAGTTGATTGAGAAGTTGAACAAGCCTGAAACAAAGGCTTTTATTCTTCGTTATTTTTGGATTATTTCACTAATGATGCTGGTGCTGGGGTATCTTATAATGGTTTATATTCTATTTTATTAGGCTCTTATTAGGCAGATGGAGCAGACAGGATGTGCACCGGGGCAAAGTGAAGTGAGAGAGGGCGGCAGAAGTGTCAAAATTGATACTTAATAAAAATTCATACATCAAGCTAACAATCTCACATCCAATGGTAAACCTTTTTCATCATCACGTACTAACGTTATAGCTTCGTTTGGGCATT
>DUIM01000039.1:0-315 GCA_013330355.1 Methanosarcinales archaeon | reverse complement strand
GTTATAGCTTCGTTTGGGCATTGTTCTACGCATATTCCACAGCCCATACATCGTTCCCAGTCTACAGCAGCACATATTTCATTTTCAGAGAGGGCAGCAAAAGGACATACATCTATGCATATGCCACAGGCAGTGCAAATATCATTATCTATCTGCGCTATGTAACCCGAAGAGGCCATCATCGGGATATTATATTTCACCATAGCTTCTATTCCCCCACAACAACATTTGCAGCAGTTGCAGATGCTGTAAAAGCGATCCATACAGGCATCCTTAAACCAGGCAGAGTGCAAGTGCCCGCGTTCATGTTCGGAT
>DUIM01000091.1:9124-10728 GCA_013330355.1 Methanosarcinales archaeon | reverse complement strand
GTTAATTTGCTGTGAACCGGAACATATGGCTAATCCCACCACGTTAGAGGTGAGACCAGCTTTTATCCTTTTTTTGTTTCTTTTTATTCCAGGGCTTCAATAGCCCTCCTGTATGCAAGGTCTGCTATCACGGGATCGGGACCAAAGGGTTCGGCATAGATCAATGTCACGTCGTTGCCATCAATTTTAATGTTTTTCTTGCGATTTTCCCGGCTGACGCCCAGAATCTTGGGGATATCTTCAGTAGTATGTACACCGTGAGCCAGGAATAAAGGTACGGCTATTATAGAAGATACACCTGTATTCTTAAAAGCTTCTAATCCCTCAGCCATTGTGGGATTGTTCATATTCATAAATCCAATCCTCACGACCGTATCAGGATATTTTTCTGCGATCATGTTGGCAACTTTCGTTATTACTTCTTTGTTATGCGGGAGACTACTCCCATGCCCCATAGCCAGTATTCCGATTTTATTGGTCATAAATTTCACCTGTTAAATAATAATTAATACTACTATTTTAGTTAATAGTAGTAAAGCCAGTTATGATTGATTGATAATAAAGTTATCCATAATAACTCAGCATTAGCATATAATCAGACAGTGTTTTGTCTAATAGGATAGTAATTTTATTTCAAATATCAAGTGAGATCACAAAGGCTTTACAAGATAATAACAACTTATAAAAAGTATGATTATGTGATACTTAATAGGTTGTGAGTAATATTACCGAAAATACAATAAAAATCATAATGGCAGAACTATTAAATATAGATTCAACTACAAAAGATCTTAAGGATCAAGATATTCTTCACAGTACTTCGAATCATCTTGGAACCTATTTCCACAGATTGGATTATCTGGCCGCACTGGATATTGATGATCAGCTGGCACAAGAAACAATCTGTGATCCTGAATATAATTCAGTAATTGAAGCTATTGTCAGGTTCAGAAATCTATATAGTTTGAAACTTGAGATTGAAAATGCAAAAGCCATACTGGCCAGTGAAGATCCATGGGAAGTTCTGAAGAATTTCACTCATTTTTCAAATTATCTTCAACTTGCCACGACCGAATATCAGGGATCCGGACTTAATCCGGGCGACACTGTTGTTTTTCTTGGGAGCGGACCGCTACCTCTAACACTTATAGCTCTTTGTCACTGGCATGGACTTAAAGGAATCGGGATTGAACGGGATCCTGATAGAGCAGAACTCTCAAGAAAAGTACTGGAGAAACTGGGACTTCCGGATCAGATCAGGATAATAGATGGAAACCACTTCATTTTACCCCTTAAAAATAAATGTGACCACATGATGGTTGCTGCTGCAGCTGAACCTAAAATGGAGATATTTGACTATCTGGCAAACGTGCTCCCTGGAGGAATCGGAATATCCTACCGCATCTATGAAAAGGGATTAAGAAGAATATTGGAAACGTGCTCTTCATTTGAATTACCTGAACAGTTTGTAGAATATCGCAGGATCCGACCTGATCCGCCTGTTAATAATACTGTTGTGTTCCTGAAAAAAGAGGTTTGTTAATTTCATTTAGATGTGAAGTGGATACCTTTAAATCGAAAAAAAAGCAAGGGATTTGTTATTG
>DUIM01000091.1:972-8736 GCA_013330355.1 Methanosarcinales archaeon | reverse complement strand
CCATATTATTGTAACCTCTTATTAGGTTACTATAAGTTTTATTAAGGACAAATAATAAATTCGGTTAACTAAAAATGATCAAATTATGGGACTATAAGAAGAGTTTTCAGCATAACCAATATACTCGATCTAACAGCATGAGGTTAGTGCTCGCAATAACATTATTCATTCTCCTTACCACACCAGCAAGTGCCATCAACGTAGAGGAAGGCGTGACAATTCCCCTCGTAGCGGCATATTCCACAATAGAAGGGGAAAACGGTGTACTGCTAAATGCTACTGTCATTGTCACCGAAGGCAATGGCCATGTGTTTGTGGATACACAGCCGTACACACAGGTGGACCTGCAGGGTTCAGCCAGGATGGCAACACTTGTGGCATCGGACATTACAGGAATAGACCCAACCGAACACGACTTTTATTTCATAATCGAAGTGACCTCCCCCATCATCAGCGGCCCCTCTGCCGGTGCCGCACTAACCGTGGCCGCCATAGCCGACATAGAGGAATGGCAGTTAATTGATGGTGTGGTAATGACAGGAATGATCAATCCTGACGGAAGTATCGGGCCGGTGGGAGGCATCCCGTATAAACTTGATGCTGCTGCACAGCACGGCACGTCCCTGTTCATCGTACCAGAGGGCCAGATCAATGTGGTGATTACTGAAAACACTATTGTACGCAAAAGGGATATCGTAGCCGTAGAAGAAAAAACCATTGAAGTAGACCTGGTAGAACGGGGTAAAGAGCTAAATGTGGAAGTAGTAGAAGCAATAACCATCGAGGACGCAGTAGAACTTTTCACCGGCCATGAGATACACAGGTCTGAACCACCCATATGCGTATGGTCAGCGGAATACCTGGACGTGCTGCGCCCGCTTGGCAGGAATGTACTGGATGAAGCAAACCAATTATACCTTCTGGCAGTGAATGAGACCACACAGTCCTCCGGCACCCTTGAGATACAAAAAGAACTGCTGGAGAGGGGTCAGGAGCAATATGATGAGCAGCAATACTATGCAGCCACCAATACGGGCTTACTGGTCCTGAATAACTTAAAGTTCATACTTTGGTGGGAGGAATATTCCAATACCAAAGACCAGGACGAATATCTTAATTATCTTTACCAAACCGTAAGCCTGGAGGTCAACCACAGCCGCCGGGAAGTTGAGCGGTTCAAAGAGGAGGGTGTAAAGGACGTGGATGGTATGGGTGCTGCCGAGATAAGGGTCATAATGGCAGAACAGTTGCTGGATGATGCACGCTCAACCGAAACTGAGATTGATTATGTCAAGACGCTGGCACTGGCATCCATGAGGGCAGAAACCGTACTGTGGTGGCTTTCACTTGTGAATACGGACCATACAACCGACGACGGCATGTTGAAAGACAGGGCCGGATGGTACGTAGGAACGGCATCATCAGTGGTCACATATGCACGGACAATTATCAGTGAATCCGATAGCATGCACGGGCTCTCAGGACTGCTGGACGAGGCAGATATATCCCTTGATAGAGCAATGATCGAATATGAAAGGGGCTATTACAGCGGTGCCATATATGATTCGTTGCTGGCTTATGTGCAGGCCAGTACCGCTATTAGTCTTATGGGATATTCTGATGTGGGTACAAAGATACAGCGCAGTGCTGATGCTGCAAGGGTATCTATTGAAGAGTCAAGAAATGCCGGTGTTGAGCCCGTACTTGCAGTGAGTGCATATGAGTACGCGGATTCGCTGGAGTCTCCCAGCCAGCGGATTATGGAATATAACTATGCCAGGGTGCTGGCCAAGACCACATTGCAGTTAACCACAGTGTCTAACGTGAGCCACAGCGTAGTATCTGAAACGCCTATTCCACTGAAGACCGTTTGCCCGACACCAAAAGCAACATCAATCCCTACCTCCCAAGTAGATGCAATGTATGGGCTGACCGTGCCCGGTTTTCCAATCATTTCAGGGATATTGGGAGTGTTTGCGGTAATGATACTACTCAGGAAGTAGCAGGTGCAACGGTATCTGATATCCCTTCCTATACGCCAAGTCGGATACATCCCAGCAGGTCATCTCGTCCCAGTTCATGTATCCGGCTCCTGATCAATCCGGAAAGTGCTTTCACATCCCCTTTTTTCGCACTGATAGGTATGAGTTTATCAGGCCATTGTTTCCAGGGCGGCAGGATATCCAGCCTTTCGGCCACACCATCCATCACGCTATCCCTGTTTTTGTCCTTTGTTTTATCAATCTTATTGACAGCAACGACCACATCCAGTTCAAGTTCCTGGAGGAACTGGTACATCTCAACCTCAACCGGAATCTCCCCACGTCCACTCCAGCGGTCCACGATTTCTGCGAATGACTGACCATTTAACACCAGTACTGCCAGGATGATGCGGTCACTATGGTCTTCAATATATCTGACAAATTTGGTTTTAATAATATCCTGCTTGCGGTCCTTTACCCCGCTCATGAAGCCAAAACCAGGCATGTCAGTTACGATCAGGTCGCCTGATGTAAGATTTTCGGGCCTGCGGGTAACACCGGGCCGCCGTCCGATGGGAACAGGCTTACCGGTAAGGCTCCGGATAAGTGTTGACTTGCCTACGTTAGAACGTCCAACGAACACGATCTCATATTTAGAAGCATTTTTTTTAGGGGAAGCCATAGCAGTGTAATAAATGACAGCAGACTGCAATAAACCTAATTGAACAAATCACCATAACTGTCCATCTGATAAATTACCAGAACTGACCATTTAATAAAGCATCAGTACGGTCGTTGGTGCTCTGGTTCAATTTCTTAATTGATACCAGGTACTGACCATCCACATACAATGGCTCACCAAACTGCGCATCAATTCCCAATAACCTCAGGTGATTTTTGAAAAGCTGTGCCGTTTTCAGGCTGCTGACCCTTATCCTCACATTTTCAGTGATACGCTCGCCCCTTTTTCTTTTTCGAATCGTCTCTACCATTGGTTTTAAGATACTCTCACCCAACCGGCAGCTCCTCTCATGCAATGCATCTTCATTCTCGTCCCACTCCACTGACTGGAACCCCTCCCTGACAACCCTGGAAAAAAAGAAATCCCTGCCATAGTCATTATAGAACTCGAAAGCATACCGCAAATCGCTATTGTTACTCTCGGAAGATGTATATTTCAGGGCCGGCAGTTTCATATCCGGGTCTTTTATCACAACACCCTCACGCCCTGTGGCTCCCAGTTCCCTGACCAGATCGCTCACTACCCCGGCAACGGCATCAGCTGGATAATTCCCGAAGTGCCGTACAGTCTTAATACCATAACGCTCGCACAATTCGTTTTTCTTTTCCAGTGTAATGGGCCTACCTGTACCTTTCTCCCTGATATCAAATACATAGAATGCGATACTTTCCACTTCCGGATAAATATCCTTCGGGACATATGGATTATCAGGACCCACCATCTCACCGCATAGTACCAGATCGGGATGGTCCTCGAAAAATTCAAGTCCTGTCTCTTTGGTTGCCTTTTCTGTTGTATATGGACACACCAACCCGCCCCTGGTGAGAGCAAGGACCTGGTCTTGTATCTTTACAACCCTGACATTGTAACCGTTCATCTTTTCTTCAACGGCAACCAGTGGCAATCCTTTGAAGTGTGTCTGGATAGTAGGTTCAAGTACCATGGCCCGGTGTATCTTCGGAAACCCCTTCACGACCTCAATGTCACTCACCAGATTGAAAAGAGTGGTCCCGGTCTCCACTTCCGATATCCCCTTTTCGAACCTGTAATATTCAGGAAGGACCCTGGATATCCTCTGCAGCACTCTTCTTTTTATCATGCCGGTTATCTTTGATTCCGGCATTCCCAGTGCTCTGGAAGCAATTCTTATAAATTCTTCATCAAAATGTTCCTGAAATCTTTTCATGAATAGTCTAACTAAATCTTACTGGCAATGGCATCAAGAAGAGACCTGCGTGTGACCAGACCCACAAGTTCATCTTCCAGGTTTACGACAGGCACTCCACCAAGGTTCTTCTCTAACATCAATGAAACCACATCCTTGATCGGGGTATTTGTCTTTACAGAGATTACACCACGACTCATAATATCTTCTGCCAGCAGGTTCTTGATCCTGCTATCCTGCTGGTTGCCTGAAACAAGGTCCCTGAATGCACGCAGCCCATTAGCGATATCATGCTCAGTGATGATTCCTATAAGTTCATCATTTTCGATAACAGGCAGGCGTCCAATATCATTATCAAGCATAATCCTCCTGGCATGGATCACCCTTTCCCCTGGCCCGATAGTGATGGGTTTACGCATAATCTCTCCGGCATATGAATTGCCAAACGGATAATTCTCAATGACCTGTTGCGGCGTAACCCATCCTGTCACATCATCATTGTCAATTATAAGAAGTATCCCGTTGTTTTTGTTCATCAATATGACACCATCATCAACAGTCATATCAGGCAGCACTTTATTGTAGTTATCAGTAGTCGCCGTGGCTACATGCATAGCCGAAGCAGGGAGGTTTGATTTTTTCCTGGCCCCCAGTTCCCTTGTTATTGTACGCATGGTGACAATACCATGAATACTGTTATTATGCATCACAAGTAGTCTTCTGGTACTTAATTTTTCCATAGTGTCAAGTGCATGTGATAATTTATCAGATTTATCTATTGTTACCGGTTCTGTCATTATATCCTGCAGATTCATTTTTTTCACCTACCGTGCTATAATTGCCTGTATAATGTTTTTAGCATATACGATGCCTGTTATCTCATCATCAACAATGAGTATGCCATTGATACGCTGGTCGACCATAATCTTTGCCGCATCTGTTACGCTGCTGTTCTTACTCAAAGTAATGAGTGGTGCGGACATGATATCTTCAGCTACCATCGAAACTTCCTTTACGGACCGCAATACCTTTTCGCCACCAGTATGGTTCTTACGTGCCATCTTAACATTCTTGGATGGTAGTTCCCCTTCAGGATTTGTCATCCTGTTCAATGCAAGGTCTGTCCTGGTAATGGTACCCACAGGTTCATTGCTGTCATCCACTACTATCGTCCTGTCAACTTCATTGCTTTTCATCTCATGGATCACATGACTGATGCTATGGTGCCTGTGAACAGTGACAGAGAACTGTTCCATAATATCATTTACAACAGTAGTATCATCGAGGGTCGAGTAATATCTTATCAGGTCATGTTTCGTGATAATACCAACTAAATTCTTATCAGTCTTACTCCTTACCACAGGTAATCCACTGATATTATTCTCAAGCAGGATTTCAGCAGCCTGCCCGGGCGTGGCATCAGGGTATATCGTCAAAGGGTCAGATGACATAACCATACTAATTGGAATATTGCCAATGGGACGCCTGCGCCATTTCGGCTCTGCCTGGTCCAGTCTTTCACTAATATCTGTCTTGGTCACCACACCTACGCATATTACATCCGGTGATCTTGATGAGGCTTCTTTTGTCATATCACTTTCAATGACCACAAGCCTGCTTATACTGTGTTTTAACATAAGGTTCCTTGCTCTTGATATGGGTTCATTGGATGTTATCAAGTAGACAGGGGAACTCATAATATCTTTTACATTCATTGCAATATCTCCTTTGGATAGCAGATCAATCGACCAGTGCCTTGATAATATCACGTTCGGTTAAAATACCGCATAATTCTCCATCATCAATTATGGGAAGCGCTCCTACTTTATTTTTCAGCATTAATGCCGCCGCTTCACCGATATCAATGCCGGAATTGGTCCAGACGATGTCGCGCAATATCAAGCTTCTCAATGGAACCTGGAATGCATCGGAGACATCCCCGGTAATAAGTTTCTGGAATATTTCACCACTGCCCAGATACCTCATGATATCGGATGCAGTAATAATTCCCAGCAGTATGTTTTCTTTTACAATCGGGATTCGCCTGAAACCCTTCTCTATCATGGTCCTGGTAGCTTCTCCAACAGATATATCGGGTGAGGCAGTAACTACATTTTTACTCATATATTCTTTTATCGACTTTGAAGTAATAATATCTGCCACTGTTCGTACGAAATCGCGTTCTGATACGATACCGACTACAACATTATCATCATCAACGATGGGTATGCCGCCGATGTTCCTTTCGATCATGGTTTTAATGGCGATTGATATATTATCATTTACTCCCAGGCTGACCACTTCCTTTTTCATGATCTCCCTGACATCTTCGTTTATGGCAGCAGCAAGGTTGCCTTTGTACCTGTTTTTGACAATATTATGTCTGAGTCCGCCACCAAGGAAATCCACAATGTCCAGACTTGTAACAATCCCTACTAACCTGTTTGTACCTGCATCGGCGATTGGAACACGCCTGAATCCATATTTCAACATGGTTTTTGCAGTTCCCATAATATTGGTTGTCGGAGGAAGAGTAACGATATTTTTAGATGCAATTGCCATAATATCACTCTGGTTGTGTGAGACCCTTGAATTAAAATCCACTGGCCCCCTGTCCATTACTCCAGTACTATCCATTGCTCTTATATCAGACCTGTTTATATTTTGCCTCTTCATGTTTTCACCGTTTTGCTAATTACCAAATGTAAGATTATGTTTCGATATTCACCATACTACAGTTGAAATAAATTCCATGCTATTTTCAAGCTGGATATTTTTCCATTATAGCATGGACAGTTAATTTGTTCATCGAAACTCCAAAATTAAATATAATACTACGATTCTATTTCCCTGCAATATTCGCACATCAACGACCCATTGAAATAGTCAAGATTATCCGTATATTTCCCGCATTTCTCACACACACCCATTCTAATCATTTCAGGGATCTCCTTACTGGTTGTAATACTCCTTTCCCTGTGCATGTTGATAAGTTCGGATAATATATTTCCCATCTCCACAGATACCGAAACAAGGTCCGTATCTGTAACTAGCCCGACAAGTATCTTATCCTTAACGATCGGTATGCGCCTGATATGCATGTTGAGCATAAGGTCAATGGCTTTTTGCAGGTCTTCATCAACATCAAGAGTTATCAGTGGAGTTGTCATGACCTTTGTTAAGCTGAGTGAGTCAGGACTTACGTTTTTGGAAATGATCTTCTTGACCATATCATGCTCGGTAAGGATACCTATTGGATTATGACCATCCATTACTATCAGGCTGCCCACATTAAACTCGACCATTTTTTTCGCTGCATCTGATATTTTAATACCTTTATCGATGGTAATGGGATCACTGGTCATGATCTCCCTGACTGGCATTCCTGTTTCCATTGAATTGTACCTCCTTTGAAAACCTAATGTATAGTGTTAACTAATCTATTTTATTGAATATAAAGAATTGGTAATAAGGGACCTTGGGACAAAATTCACTTTATCCTCCCTTTCAAGCCAAACGAAATTGTATACCTGATAACTTATACTAAGGTCTTGAAATGGGAAACCATAAAATACCATAAAGATAATTTCCCAGTATGTCTGGACCTATTCCGGAACTTGTGGCTGGTGTTAGAAATCCTGCCACTTTGTCTGTTTGTAAAGACCATGTCGATGCTGTTTATTTTTCAATTGACCGTTTCAGTCTCAGAGCCCGGGCCCGGGACATAACCCTGGATAACCTTGATATGTTTGTAGAGCAGGTACAAGACAGCGGCCTGAAAGCGTACCTGGCAGTCAATAGCGTAATTTATCCGGAGGATCTGCCTGCTATGGACACCGTCGTGGAGGCGGCGGCCAGTGCCGGTGTGGATGCAG
>DUIM01000091.1:0-655 GCA_013330355.1 Methanosarcinales archaeon | reverse complement strand
CAGTTATTGCCTGGGACCCTGCCGTCATCAGCAAGGCTGTAGAGTGCGGCCTTGAGTTACACATATCCACCCAGGCCAATGTATCCAACTGGCAGGCCGCAGAGTTTTATAAAAAACAGGGCGCCAGCCGGGTGATACTATCGCGGGAGCTGACCCTTGAACAGATAAAGGATATCAGGCAGCATACTGATATGGAACTGGAAGTGTTTGTGCACGGTGCCATGTGCCAGGCAGTATCAGGACGCTGCTACCTTTCGGCCTACCTGCTGGGACGCTCTGGCAACTGTGGTGATTGTACGCAGCCCTGCCGGTGGCAGTGGACACTGCACGGTGAGAACGGGGGACTGGTTGAACTGGGCGGGAAATACCTGCTGAGTGCCAGGGACCTGTGCATGATAGAGCATGTGCCCGAACTGTTGGATGCGGGCGTGGATGCTTTCAAGATAGAGGGCAGGCTCAGGGACCCAGGTTATACGGCTGTGGTCTCCCGGTGCTACTGTGAGGCGCTGGATGCCTGCCGGGATGGTTCATATACCAGGGAGCGGGCATTGCATTGGAAGGAACAGATGGGCGCCGTTTACAATAGGGGCTTTTCTACGGGGTTCTATTTCGGGGCGCCGGGGCCGGATGGGGTGGCTGTGGAAAAGGACATGAA
>DUIM01000125.1 GCA_013330355.1 Methanosarcinales archaeon | reverse complement strand
ATTTATTTCACCTCCTTTTCAAGTGTTTCAATTCGCTTTGTGATCTTATTCATGCCTATGCTCACGGCAGGCATTCTCATCAGTAGCTTCACTTAACAGTCCCTTCTGCCATGCAGCTATTGCATCCCGGACTGTTCCTGAAGCACCTACAAATACATCTATTCCATATTCTTCGAACATATTAACTGCCTTTGGTCCAAGTCCTCCACAGAGCATAATATGGGCACCTGTTGGTGCTATGTACTCAGGGGGAACTCCGGTACCTCCCATATGTTCGCTTATATTCGGAATCACCTCAACTGCATTTGTTTCAATATCAACTATAGTATAAGTGGGTGCCCTGCCAAAATGCTGGGCTATCATATCATCTAAACCGCCATTTTCCATTGTCGGGACGCATACTTTCATTTTTTATCCTCCTTAATACTAAATTACATTCCTACCATATTTGTTCCACATTTCGGACATGCCTGATTGGCACACGGCTGTCCTGGCTGGTGTGGGCTGGTGTATCCGCAACCCGGACATTTGCACTCCTTCGGAGGGCCCATGCCCTGCCGTTGTCCACCTCTGCCCATACCGCTACCTCTTCCACTCCCGCTTCCTTGACCTGCTGGCATTTATTTACCTCCTATTTTTTCATATCTTCAATTTTTTTCTTAATTTGGGCCAATTGTAACGTGGCCTGTTCCAGTTCATCTTCCAACATCGAGATTTTCTGTTCTTTTGTCATTGATGCCTGGCCCGCCCCTTGTCCGGAATCCTTAACAGGCATCCCTGCATGAGAACTAACTGTCGCACCCGCTGCTGACTGTAAACTGCCGTTTTTATACAATTCTAATGCTTGTCTGACAGTTCCACTGGCACCGGTCATTGTTTCAATCCCGGCGGCTGAGAGTACATCAAAAGCATTTGGTCCTACATTCCCGGTTATCACTGCATTGATCCCTATATTAACAATGTTTTGCGCAGCCTGTATCCCGGCCCCGCCGGAAGCCGTTGCACTCTCATTTAGCATAGCTTCAAAATCCATTGTATCCGGGTCCACGATCACAAAATACTGGCATCTTCCAAATCGGGGGTCCATCTGGCTGTCTAAATTATCTCCTGATGATGTAATAGCTATTTTCATAATTACTCCTATTATTTATTTATTTATTTGTTTATCCACAGTCATTATTGATGTCTACTAAGTATGCCAACATATGAAATATTCTGGCATCCATATTATTGATCTTAATTTACAAAGTCCTTGATCTTTGCAACTATCTCCCTGAAAGACTCAGTTGATTCTGATTTATCACCGGATGCAACAAACGGGGTCCCATTATCACAGTCCTCAACGATTTTTTGGTCAAGAGGAATTCTACCCAAAAACGGCACATTCAACTCACGGGCTGCATTTTCTCCCCCGCCAACTTTAAAGAGGTCTATAGATTCACCGCAATGGGGACATGTAAAACCACTCATATTTTCAATGATTCCTATGACTGGTATTTTGAGTGTCTTTGCAAAGTTTACAGCCTTTCTTGAATCAAGAAGAGCAATCTCCTGGGGCGTGGTGATTATAACTGTTCCATCGATATTGGGAATTAACTGGGCAATACTTAACGGCTCATCACCTGTACCTGGCGGCAGGTCAATGATCAGGTAATCCAGATTACCCCAGTGAACTTCTTCAAGGAACTGCCTGATCGCTCCCATCTTTACAGGCCCTCTCCATATTACCGGCATATCTACTTCAGCGAGAAATAATCCCATTGACATAACTTTTAAATGTGGAGTAACCTCGACCGGAAAAATACCTTCTTTGTCTCCTTTAACCTCTCCAGTTTCAATATTCAACATTTTAAGAGTACTGGGGCCGTGCAGGTCAACATCCAATAGCCCAACATCCAGACCTTGATTTGCGAGGTCGTATGCCAAATTTACAGCTACCGTGCTTTTTCCGACACCGCCTTTTCCACTCATTACCATTATCTCGTGCTTGATCTTCTCAAGATTTTCAGTTATCTTCTTGTTGTCATCGATTGGTTTATTGTTTTTTACTTGATCCATATTTTTCACACTCAATATCGGTTATGGGAGTTATTAGATTTAATCCCGAATATATTCGGTATTCAACTACTATAATAGTTTTGCAGCACCTCGCCTTTTACTACATATTCATTTTAAATTACACTTTTTTCTTTTACCGGTTTTAGCAAAATATTCGAAATGTTCCAACCATATAGGTTCACATGGTGCTTTCTGTATAAATTCAATAAATTTTCTCAACTGGACCATTGTTTTAGGAGCCACATGATGCTCGATCTGGCAGGCATCAACCTCAGCAGTCTCGTAATCAATACCAATGATCTCAAAGAATTCTACCAATGTCTTGTGACTTTGCATCAATTCCTGTGCCATTTTCATTCCTGGTGGAGTGAGCTTTGCGCCCCGATATGGTTCATAAATTACAAGGTCCATACCATGCAGCTTTTGTAACATCTCGGTGACACTTGGAGGTTTGATATTGAGCATTAACGCAATATCCGTTGTATGAGCACGTCCGGATCTCATTTCAAGTGTATAGATGACCTCGATATATTCTTCAATTGTTTTAAATGCCAATTACCTGATCCTCCATTGGATTTTGTTTTGGCAACGTATTCTGCATAGTCAGAACCCCAGTAATATCAATCGCATTATCCCGCCCACTATCAGGGCGGCAGCTATCATCAGTAAAACCGACTTTAAGAGATCCTTTATCCCCAGTTCACGCACGAGTACTGCAAATGTGGCAACACACGGAAAATAAATTGTAAGGACAGTTGATGCGATTACCAATTGAAGTGGATTCATTCCAAGCGGCAGCAGCATACCAATGGCCATATCCTTTCTTAAAAAGCCAATTAGCAAAGCTGCTGCAGCTTCCTTTGGCAGACCCCATATGCCGCTTATTACAGGCGAAAAAAACGTGCCCAATATGTCAATAATGCCTACAGCATATAAAATATTGATAAATAGAACTCCAAGGAAAACAAATGGTATAGCTTCTGTAAGGAAGATCCTTACACGCATCCACGTCTTTTTTAGCAGGGCTTTACCATATGGTCTGCGGTAAGGTGGAATATCAAGAAATAGTTCCGGACTTTCACCTGCTATAAACCGGTTCAAAATTAAGCCGCCTGATACATAAGTAATAATAAGAGCAATAAAGACCATCAGCACATATTCCATTCCATAACTGCCTAAAATGCCGAATACCATAGCCATCTGCGCCATACACGGTATAGAAATTGCAAGTAGTGTGGCCGATATGAAACGCTGTTTTCTCGTTTCAAGTATCCTGGTGGATAAAG
>DUIM01000029.1 GCA_013330355.1 Methanosarcinales archaeon | reverse complement strand
CTGTAAGCACAGACTCGGGATGGAACTGCATCCCCTCCACCGGATACTCCCTGTGCCTTATCCCCATAATGATTCCATCCCCGGTCCTGGCAGTGACCTCCAGTTCATCGGGCAGGCTGGCCCCATCTACTACAAGTGAATGATACCTGCCCCCGATTATGACAGGGGAAAGCCCTTCATATATCCCGCTTTTACAGTGTATGACCTCTGATGTCTTGCCGTGTACCGGGCCGGATGGTGAATGGATGACCCTTGCCCCGTAAGCCACAGCAATGGCCTGGTGACCCAGGCATACGCCCAGTATGGGTATTTCAGGCCCGAATGTTTTGATTATTTCAATACAGGTGCCAATATCAGCCGGATTATGCGGATTTCCAGGACCTGGCGATATCACAATAGCATCGGGCCCAATCATCTCAACCTCATCCGGGCTGATGGTATTTGGTACCACAACAGTATCGGGCTCGAACATTGACACATAATCCACCAGGTTCCACACAAAGGAATCCTTATTATTCACAAACAGGACCTTCATGCTTTGCCCCCTAATGCTTTCATCATGGCAGCCATCTTCCGATCGGTCTCATTATACTCGTATGCAGGATCCGAATCAGCCACAATACCGGCCCCGGCCTGTATGTACGCTTTCTGGTCCTTCATGATGACAGTACGTATCACAATAGCAAAGTCCGCATTCCCGTCAAGGGAATAGTACCCTACTCCACCGCCGTAGATGCCCCTGGCAGTGGTCTCCATGTCATCGATTATTTCCATGGCCCGTATCTTGGGTGCCCCTGACAGCGTACCTGCAGGGAATATAGCCCTTGCCGCATCGAACTGGTCGCAATCATCCCGCAGCATTCCGGTCACTGTGCTTTCGATATGCTGTAAGTGGGAGTACTTCAGTACGCTCATGAAATCTTCAACCTTCACAGTCCCTGGTCCGCTTACCATTCTCACATCATTTCGCCCCAGATCCACCAGCATCACATGCTCTGATCGCTCCTTCTCGTCACCCAGCATCTCCTGCCCCAGCTTTTCATCCTCTTCGGGCGTGGAACCCCGGGGACAGGTTCCTGCAATGGGATTAGTTATCAACTTCCTGTTGTGTACGGTCATCAGGGTCTCGGGACTTGCACCGATAATACCTGTACCATCGAACTCGAACAGGTACATATAAGGGCTTGGGTTCACCTCACGCAGCCGCTGGTAAAGTTCCACAGGTGTCTGTTCCAGTTCGACCTCATAGCGGCGGGACAGCACCACCTGGAAGATATCACCGTCAATGATATGCTGCTTTGCCTTTTTCACAGAATCTTCATATTCTGACCTGGTCATATTACATAAAGGATCATCAATAGGACATGCATCATCGATTGAGATTTCAACTTTCCCTGCCTCATGTATCAAAGCCAGCATGCCGGCGGCATCCTCAACAGCCTGGTGGTAGATAGATGCTGCATCATCATCTTTCCCGACAAACGGAGTTAACACCACATGTACAGTATCGCTCAGGTGGTCGAAAACAGCGGTTTTGCTTACCAGTACGAACTGGGCATCAGGGAAATCCGACGTATGTGCCTGCGGCCTGTCCAGCCAGCAGTCGTACACCAGGTCATAAGCATTGAACCCGATGGCACCGCCCATGAATGTCTGGCGGTCAAAGGGGGTACTGTTCAGGAATACTGCACCACTTGCCGGAAATGCCGAGCGTACAGCATCCAGTGTATCATATCCCTGCTTAATAACACCTTCCAGCGCCCCGACATTCCCATTGGTATAACATACCTGTGCAAGGTTCCCTTCCACATGCTGTATCACAGGGGTCTGTGCAGGATATTCCAGTGTCACTCTCCTGTCCTTTACCGTAACCACGGCATCAGGGTCAGAACCCACAAAGGAGAAGCGGGCATGACGCTGTTCTTTTTCCATAGATTCCAGGAGGTACGAATACCTGCCTGCCCCACTGTTTTGTTCCTTTAAGGCACTGTATAACTGGAACGGGATACAGGGTGCAGGAATATTTGCACTTAACTGGATTATGGCGGGTCTTTCACCTGAGGCCAGTTCGCAGAATTGTGTCTTTGTCAGGTCAAGCAGCACGCTGTTCGTTGCGTCCGTTGCATTTGTTGCATTCATTGAACTGACCTCGCATTATTGACAAACATCATTACTTTATCCTCATCCTTTACACTCCCTGTCTCAACTCCCGAGGCTGTATCCACACCATAGGGCCGTACGATCCTTATGGCATCTGCCACATTACCGGGATTGAGACCCCCGGCCAGTATGACAGGCAGGGGCGAGTCCAGGGTAATTTCGGCACTCCTGGCCCAGTCATGGACGGTTCCTGTACCCCCGGTCTTACCGTCAATTTTAGTATCAAGCAAAATTGCATCTGCAATATTGTAAAGTCCGTTTATTTCATCCACAGCATTACCCACATCAGTTCTGCCATCAATATGTATGGTCTTGATGATCTTCACACCAGTATTCTCCTTGAGGGTCCCGAGGTCTTCTGGTGACATGGAACTGTGCACCTGCACTGCATCAGGCTGGACGAACCTGGCCAGTTCAAGGGCATTGTCAAGGCCATCCGGCATACAGACCATCACTGTACTCACCAATGGAGGTGTGGAGGCTACCAGTTCCCTTGCGGTTTCCCTGTCTATCTTTCGCGGCGTACTTACAGGTACCTCGGTGATAAAACCGACAGCATCAGCCCCGTATTTCACAGCCATCATTACAGAATCCAGGTCTTTCATCCCGCATATCTTGACCCTGGGAAAGTGCAAGGGCAAGGGCAAGGACTGGGATTGCTGCATCCGGTCACTGGTCGGTTTGTGCATGGAAATTCACAAGACTCCTTCAATAGATTATATCTTATGAGATGTATTTTCCAAGCTGCCCGATGTCGCCAGACACTTCCACGAAACTTTTCAACTTCTCCAGGGCTGCACCGCTGTCAATGGTCTGCTGTGCCAGTTCCACACCATCTTTCAGGTCAGATGCCTTACCACCCACGACCAGCGCTGCGGCAGAGTTCATGACCACTATATCCCTCTTTGGTCCTTTCTTCCCCTGTAATATCCTGACAATATCAGCAGCGTTCTCCTGTGGGGTATTGCCCCTGATATCTGCTATTGTTGCCCTGTCGAACCCCAGTTCTTCGGGGGACAGTGAATAAGTCCGGATGTTGCCGCTGTTTAGCTCTGCCACTGTAGTGGTGTCGATATTGGATATCTCATCAAGGCCGCTTCCATGTACCACAAAGGCCCGCCTGGTTCCCAGGATCTTCAGGACATTCGCCATGGTTTCACATAGAGATTCATCAAATACGCCGATAACCTGGGATTTGGCATTGGCGGGGTTTGTCAATGGGCCAAGGATGTTGAACACTGTCCTGATTCCCAGTTCCTTTCTTAGTCCGCCCACACGTTTCATGGATGGATGGAACACAGGGGCCAGCATGAACCCGATGCCTGCCTTTTCGATGGATTCCTCCACCTTTTTGGGTGGCAGGTCTATTTTAACGCCCAGTTCTTTTAGTACGTCCGCACTTCCGGATATTGATGTTATGGAATAGTTGCCGTGCTTTGCTACAGGCACTCCGGCCGCAGCGGTAATGATGGCCGAGGCTGTACTGACATTTATGGTATGGGATGAATCGCCGCCTGTGCCGCAGGTATCAACCAGCGTGCTGCTGACCTTTGGGTTGATGGTGTTTGCGGCTTCCTTCATACCCATGGCCATGCCTGCAATCTCTTGTGCTGTTTCGCCTTTCATTTTGAGGGCTGTGAGGAATGCTCCTATCTGGGCATCGGTGGCATCGGTGAATATGCTGTTGATGGCTGATCTTGATTCTTCTGATGTAAGGTTTTCTCCGGCTGTAATTTTCTGGATAAATTCTATCATTAATATCACCAGTGTTTAATGTACAATAATATACATTGTTGTATAGGTACGTACAATATATATAAGCTTTATGATATCCAAATAATTATTTTATATTAGCGGCTGTATTTTACCTGAAACCGTGTTTAAGGACGAAAATACAAGGGCATGAAATAGTTCTAAAAATTTTAGAATAAACTATGTACAAACTTAATTATTATTTTCAAAAGGGTTGGTGAGTGAGGCAAAACTATTATACTCTAAAATACAATTAGGATATTAATGAACAATGTAAAAAACATCCAGGCCATTGTTAAAGGCAATGTTAATATGGTAGGATATAGAAAGGTAGTAGAAGGTTATGGATTATCCAGGGGCTTG
>DUIM01000070.1:11846-12110 GCA_013330355.1 Methanosarcinales archaeon | reverse complement strand
GTAATCATAACTATTATCGCCACCAACCACAAGCAGCCCGCCTCCGCTGGCAGTATATTCCCGCAATTTCCCGATAGAATTGCCGGATAACCGACCTTCGTTGATATTGTCCAGCACCACGGCCTTGTAATTAGTCAGGTTGGCACCATCAAGGGAGGAGGCAGTGTTTGTTTCGTACAAACTCCTGAGTACCTTGTAAAGGGGTGAATCCGCATCAGGTGAGACAAGTAAAATCCTGGGTCTGGGTACAACATAGATGGTCTT
>DUIM01000070.1:2798-11507 GCA_013330355.1 Methanosarcinales archaeon | reverse complement strand
CCGGAGCGCATATCATCACCAGAGGAAATCCTGGCAGTGATCAGATGCGGTCCAAGGGAATTGAAAGTACACGAGAAAGGCTCAATCTTTATAGAATTGGTCTGGGTCACAGTCCGGCTTAACCTGGGATTACCGTCCACCTCTATGGACAGCTTGTAAGTAGTATTGCTCTTAGCCTGCCTTATCTCCACACCCACCAGGTTCTCGTTACCAAGCACCGCTGTCCTGGCACCCGTTATCTCCACGCTAAGGTCGTTCTTCTCTGGTGTCCGGGTCACGGCATATACGACAGTACCGGTGTCTGAAACAAAATCAATAGTCTCAACCAGGTCACTGCCAAAGTTGTTGTTCCCGTCAGAAACCACAACAATATGGTCATCACCAGTGGACGATGCCAGTATTTCATCACCGATATCAGACCGCAACCCCCGCATCTTCTCCATCCCGGCGGGAGTGGTATCCTGCAGTTTATCGAATATCCCCTGTGCCGTACCGCTCTCGAAAATATCCATACTATCAGTCTCATCAGAAAGTACAGTAATGGTAGGTGTTTCGTCGATCTCGGTTACAATCACCGGATTATACGGCCCGGCCAGGGCAATTACCAGCAGGGATACAATGATAATCCGGCTCAGGATCAGGCTGCGCCTGGCCCCATAATGTATCAGCACCCAGCCAATGAGAATGACAGGGAGCACACCCAACAGATATTCAAGATTCTCAAATGCTATCGGGACAGAAGCTGTCATGACAGCTCCCTCCTGCGCTTGATAATAATAAGTTCAAGAATGATCAGTCCCAGTACCACCCAGATAAAATATGGAGTAATATCTTTTTTCACGTCCTCACGGATCACTTCCGGTCGTTCAATGTACCTGCTGGTAACAGTACTTGCATCAAGGGAAAATTCGTTCACATCAGATTCATGAGCATCGTACAGGTTTGCAGCTATCACCTGCGGCCCGACATGGTATAACCCGGTCTGGTCCACCCACAAATTGGATGAAGTAAGAGTGGTGCCATCGGGATTTGTTATTATTTGCGTGGAAGGCATCCTGATAACGGTGCCTGTCCTGACATTGTGCTCGCTAATGTCAGTGCCCCCCAGCCAGTTAAGCATCTGCTTCCAGAAGATCGGGAATTGCGGCATGGCTACAAACCCTGACCACGCATCATCTCCTGTGACATCGTTTAGCCCCAGGTAAACAACGGTTCCCTCACCCTGCCTGCGGTAGGAGAGCATAGGCGAATCGTCAGAAGCCTCCATCAATACAGTAGCATCTTCGGGTGCACTTCCCCTGATATGACGTACCACCTCCAGGTCAACCTTCTGGTCCGTCACCGGGATACCGGCAGTTATCGGGTTCTCCCGGATCAGCTTCAGGTCGGTCTCATTTGACATGCCTGTAATGTTAATTGGCAGCAGGCCGCCTTCTATACGTGCCAGGCCAAGTGATGCAGTGGCTATCACCACACCCCCACCGTCTACGAACCCTCCAAGGATTGCACCCGGGTCAGGACCCAGGGAATTGTTATCCACCATTCCCAGGATAACAATGCCGTAACCGGACAGGTCCGGCGGCAGGGATGAACTGTATTCAACATCTCCTGCAGGTATTAACAACTCCAGGGCAGTTCTGGTGGGAGTCCTGGTACGAGTCCCGGTGGCAGTCTGCTCCCTGGTATCCACCAGTAAAAGTCGCCCTCCTGAGGCCGCCGGGATATACACGTAGGCAGTATCATCGATCTTCAACTCACCGCCGCCTGTGATGGTGATTTCGGTTATTCCGGTTTTCAGGTTTTGCACAATGTATGCACGGGTACTTCCGGCAGGGATGCTGAGGGGAGAGTCTCTTTGTTCATTCCCTGTCCTGATATCCAGTGACACCGTAGCCTTACGGTCGTTGAAGTTCTTAACAGCCAGGTTCAGGTTGTATGCCCCATCCTTCACTTCAAGCCAGCCATTCACAATGCCAATATTGTTACTCTTCCCTCCCACCTGTACAAACTCTACCCTTACCCCGTTGTATTCTGCCAAACCCTTTGCCACCAACGGGTCATCCCCGCTCCATGCGGCAAAGTCAGAGAATACAATAACGGTCCCGCCCGGTCCTGCCAGCCGCTGGCTATAGGTTATGGCGGCGGCAATATCAGCCGGTATCGCCCGCTGGGGTGTTAAGGTGATGACCTCCTTTGCCCGGATTGTGCCACCTTCTTTTAATGCAAGTACAGGAACATTCTGCGCCCATACCACACTGTTCACAGCCGAGAGCCTCTCTGTTGCCAGGGTTTTTGCCTCATCCAGCCTGCCGCCTGCCTGCATGCTGGCCGAGTTGTCTATCACGATAACCGTATGCTGGCCAGATACTTTCTCCTCCATGATATAGGGGGCGGCAGCGGCAAGGCTTAACAGTACCAGTACAAGCAGCTGGATCAGGAATAACGGGTCACGGATGAGTTTTCTAAGCAGCAGTGATAGTTTATTACGCTGCTGCTCACGTTTCAGGAAGAACAGCAGTGATGGTATATCAAGATCAATGGTCCTTGGGCGAAGCAGGTAGAGGATTATTAGCGGAATGATACTGGCCAGGGCCAGCAGTGCCAGGGGATTTGAAAACAGGATCTCAGGTATGGCTGCCAACAATATCATCTCCCGTGAATGGTCCTGTAGATGGCCTCAAGGATGGGCAGGTCGGTCCTGAACGTGAAGAAATCCGCACCCAGCCGGTCGCACTCGTATTTCAGGGCAGCATTGTGGGATTGCAGTTCACTGCCATATTCTGAAACGAAGCCAGTATTGACATCTGTGAACATCTGCTCTCTGGTCTCAAGATCACGCAGTTTTACAGCTCCCAGTTCTTCCAGTTCAATTTCTCCCGGGTCCAGCACCTGGATAACGATCAGGTCATGCCGCCCCATCCTGTACAGGGCAGGCTTGATATCATCCAGCGGTGCAAGAAAATCAGAGATGATAATGACCCTGGATTTTGATTTTATAAGATGGCTGTACTGCTGCACTGGCTCGTTAAGTCCTGTGGAACCGCCGGGTGTGACGGCATTCAACTGTTCGATAGAAGCCAGCAGATTCCCCCTCCCCCTGCCTGGTTTGGATATATTAATATCGTCAGTGAAAGTGGATATGGCAAACTTCTCATTATCCTTCATTACCAGGTAGGAAAATCCCAGTGCCAGCATGGCGGCGTATTCGTATTTATTTAACCCTTCAGCAGGATAGTCCATGCTGCCGCTGGTATCAAGCAGGATATGGGTGACCAGGTCCCGGTATTCCTCGAACTGCCTTACATATAGCTTCTCTGTTCGCGCATATACCTTCCAGTCGATTGTCCTGAAATCGTCTCCTCTTTCATATTCACGGAAACCATAGGCATCTGTACCCCTCCCAACCTTTGTGGAACGCCTGGCTCCTGTATACTGGCTGGATACCCTTTTTTGTGCCACAAAAGAGAAACGTTCAAGTTCACGGAGGAAATCGGTCGATATCATGCTGGTCAAAGGATCCGGACCTTATTTATCAGAGTATTTTGGCGTGTTTAACAATACCGTCGATCACATGTTCAAGGGTCACGCCCTTTCGCTGGGACTCGAAGTTCAGGATGATCCTGTGTTTTAATACGGGATCGGCCATATTCACCACATCCTCCTCGCTGACAAAGTTGCGACTGTTGATCAGTGCCCTGGCCTTGGCTGCAAGGATAAGCCCGATACTGGCCCTGGGCGAGGCACCGAATTCAATAAATTCTGTATCTTTCCTGGTCTGGATAACAATATTGATGGCTCTCTTTTTCATTTCATCAGAAATAGGTATATCCCTCACCAAGGTCTGGAGTTCAAGTAGTTTATCCCTGGTCAATATCCTGTTGACCCTGGGAACCACGTTGCGGGTATATCTCTCCACTATCTTGTCTTCTTCTTCAAACGTGGGATAGTCCAGGTTGATCTTCAATAAAAAGCGGTCCAGTTGGGCCTCAGGCAGTGGGAAGGTTCCTTCCATCTCAATTGGGTTCTGGGTGGCCAGTACAAAAAACGGTCTGTCAAGTTTATAGGTCTCATTGCCAACTGTAACCTGTTTTTCCTGCATGCTCTCCAGCAGTGCGCTCTGGGTTTTGGGTGATGCCCTGTTAATTTCATCGGCAAGTAAGATATTGGCAAATACCGGCCCGGGTTCGAACCTGAACTCCTTGTGACCGCCCCTTTCTTCCACCACATAGGTACCTGTAATATCGGACGGCATCAGGTCGGGCGTGCACTGTATCCTGTTGAATTTCAGGTCAAGTACCTGTGAGATGGTACTGACTGTAAGTGTCTTGCCAAGCCCTGGATTGCTCTCGATAAGGGCATGCCCGTCGCACAGGATGGCAATCAACATCTGTGTAATTGCCTCCTGCTGCCCTACGATCACTTTACCTATCTCGTCAAAGATCGACCTGAATATATCACTGGAACGCTGGTATGTATCTGACAGGTCTTTGGTGTTTTTGTTCATTCGATACCTCGCTACATTCTTTATTTATTCATTTTATGTATCAATCAAATTATTCACTTTATATTTCAATTCTATTATTGTTGGCTCAGCCGGATGACATATTCCCTTATCAGATTCCGGTCCGGGACGGACAGTTGCTGGAGGGACTGGTAACTCTCATCCGCAGCATTGGAGGATACCACATCCACGGGATAAGTCTGGGACGGCACGAACTGGACACCGTTATCCTGGCCGGCATGCCGTATAGTGACAGAGGTCCCGATACCAGGAATTATTAACAGTTCCACATTTTCCCCTTCGATGCTGGCAATTGATGTGTCCCCGTATATATCTTCATCCAGTCCTCCGTCAGATGAGCTTGTCTGGTTGTCTCCAGGCAAAAAAGTACTCTCGGGCAGGTTACCTCCCAGTTCATCTACCAGGGCGGTAATATCTTTCGGGGTAATGTCCACATGGGTCTGTGTGGCAAATAGTCCGGCTGACACTACCGTCAGCACGACAGATGCTATTATCATTGTAAGCAGATACCGCCTGTTAAGGAATAAACCTGCATCCACGGCCTTTAATCCTGAGGTCACCTGGTTCCTGAGGTCGGCTGCCACTATATTATCCTCATTCCTGGTATCGCAGGCAGCCTTGAGCCTTTCCTGCATCCATTCATACCTGGATTCGATCATCCCGATTGTGTCAATGGCAGGCTTTCTTATGTACAGTATAATGACCAGCACTGCTGAGACCAGGATCGATAATGCCATAACCAGTATCTCGTCAAGGGAAACTGTGTCCACAATATAGTATTCAATATATTGTGAGAATAGTGAAACGACATTGAAGTAATATGACAGGGTATAGAGTATCAGGCTAAGCACAATAAAATCTGCCAGTTTGTAATAGAACCTGTGCCTGTGGAATGCCCGTGAAATATTCCCAATATCATCGTACATAGGACCCTCCAATGTTAATACATAGTTTATATGTTATTATTTCTATATGTTGTAAGTAACATCATAAAGGTTTATCTTTAAGTACGGATGAGCTTGTAGTTTGCAATAACAGCATCAATGTAACTGGGCATAACCGTTCTGATGTTTATGTAATATTGAATTAACAAATGGTAATACTTATGCAGCACGAAACAAATTTAAATGGATAAATATAATTATAACGGGAAATATTATTATGATGGAATATATTTAAATAATTTGTTGACATATGCATTTCATAACCGTGAAACTAATTATTTACAATAGTAATGGTAAAAAGTGTAGGTGATATAATATGAAAATTAGAGTCGTAAGTTCAAAAGATGAAATAAGCACTATCGGAGAAGAGGAGATTGTCCATCTGGCATTCAGGCCGTCTAACAAGGATATTTTCACTCTTGTACAGACATGCAATAATCTAAAGGCCATTCATATACCAAGTTCGTATAACAAGACAATATCCAAATCTATCCAGATGTTCCTTGATATGCAGAGTATTGCCCTTCTTGAAGGCGATGTATGGGGCCACAGGAAGGACATCAATGAATACTATGAGATCAAACCACAGATATTCGACCGCATAGAGGATCTCAGGAAGGAAGGAAACTCCAATGATGAGATACTGGACCGTCTTGGTATGGAGACCCGGCTCAGTAAAGATCTTATCAGGTTCTTGATCTGAACTACAAAACAACAAACCGATATTCCGGTATGTACCGGAATTATCTTTTTTTATATTTTGTTTTTTTATTTTACAAGGAAAGAGCCGAAGGCATAATCCTCCAGTTCAACCACTTTTTCCCATAATGAGTAACATTCGCAGTCAGTCCAGGACAATGCCTCAATGTCCTGGGTGATGGAAAAATCACGCAGTGCCTGGGCCACATCCCTGTCACACTCCCTGCAATTATGGGGTCCCCTTTTCGTACCGGCAGCTACCGGGTCTGATACTAATGTAAGTTCAGGGAATCTTTCCTTTGCAGTTCTAAGCACAAATACAGCGCTCCAGAGCCATGGAGGCCGGTAATCCCTGTGGTTGTACAGTTCTTCAACCAGTGTACCTTTCTGGATATTGGTCAGGTTCAGGGAGATGGTAGTGGCATACGGCGCAGCATCTGATATTGAGACAAGGGCATCCTCTATTGCTGTTTTCTCAGACAGGAACGGGGGTTTCAGCAACAGGTACACTTTAGTGGATACTCCCATCTTTGAAGCTATCTCTGAGGCCCTGGCAAAGTCATTAAAAGTAAAACCTTTATTTATACAGTCCTTACGTATGGTATCACTGCTGGACTCAAGTCCGGTTGCTATCTCGAATTTAATGTCATATTTACCAAGTATGTCAAGAATGCTGCCAAGAATTTTTTCATTTACAAACTCAGGCCTGGTCTCTGCCATGATCTTTTTTATAGAACCGGATTTTCCTATCTTTTCCATCATAGCATTTCTTACCTCCCGGGATACCTCCCTTTCATCAAGAAAACTACCTGAGGTAAAAATCTTTAACAGGGATGTTCCGGTTACCATCTTTTCCAGGGCATGGTCAAGCTGGGACAGAAGGTCACTTTCCAGGGGGGGTTCATCTGCGGCATCATTGAAATATCCGCACATTGTGCACCCGCTTTTACGACTCCAGTAGCACCCGATGGTACGAAAGATCACAGTCAGTGAATCAACGGCTTTCCCATCCTGCAGGTCACGTCCGGTCCAGACTGCTACTGGTATACCAGGAGAATATCGCTTTTTTTTCAAAGTAAAACACTCAAAATGTTATCCAATTGTTCAACATCATTTTCATTCAAATTCGATAGTAGCCGGAGGTTTTGGTGAAATATCATAGACTACCCTGGCAACACCCGGAATTTTACTGGTTATTTCAGATTCAATTTTTTTCAATGTCTCCCACGGGAGTTCCATGGGTACAGCAGTCATACCGTCCCTGGATTCCACTGCACGCACTGCTATGATCCAGCCGTGGATACGCTGGTCACCTTTCACTCCGGTCCCTTTTCCAAGCAAGGCTGCAAATGTCTGCCAGGGTTTGAATTTCTCAAGCAGTTCATTTTCAACAATGGCATTAGCTTCCCTGACAGCGGCTATTTTTTCTTTTGTAACTTCACCGATTATCCTAACAGACAGGCCCGGCCCAGGGAAGGGCATTCTCTTTGAGATCTCGTCGGGAAGTCCAAGGGCATGGGCCACTTCCCTTACCTCATCTTTATACAATTCAGAGACGGGTTCAATTATTTCATCAAAATCTATTGCTGACGGTAATCCACCAACATTATGGTGCGATTTTATCCCGCCCTCTGATTCGATCCTGTCCGGATAAATAGTACCCTGGATAAGGTATCTTGCATTGAGTTCCCTGGCCTCTTCTTCAAATACCCTGATGAACGTCTCACCTACAGCCATGCGCTTCTCTTCAGGGTCGGTAAGGCCTTTCAATGCCCCTATAAACCTATCACCGGCGTATATCACCTGGATGTTCATACCTGAAAATACTTCCTTGATATGCCCGGTCTCTCCTTTTCGCATAAGGCCGGTGTCAATGTAGATTGGTGTCAACATGTCCCCTATGGCCCTATGCGCAAGGACGGCACATACTGAACTGTCCACACCACCCGAAAGTGCGATAATGGTCGGTCCATCGATACTTGTTTTTAATTGTTTTACTGCATTTTCAATAAACTTATCCACTTTAACCATTGGATATTTTCCCCGTATAAATATTTTTATCAACAAGATCTTGTAGATATTACAATACTTGTAAGTTAATATTTAATTTCATTCTTTCTATGAAATTACTTATGTGATTTATAATATTTAAACGATAACTCGATTAATAACACAATAATTAAATACTATCCTTTTTTTTACTAATTTATGAGGTTGGTTCATGCTGACTGATGGAGTAGAATCCGAACTTGAATTGTTGGAACGCCATATTATCATACTGAAGGTTGTTATTCAAAAGGGACCTATCGGAATTATGAAAATGTCTGAGGAAACTGGTATACCAAATCACAGGGTTCGGTATTCTTTGAGAGTGCTTGAACAGGAAAGTTTGATAATTCCATCTACATCCGGTGCTGTAGCCACTGATAAAGCAAGGGAATTTATTAGGGGTTTCGGATCTGTAATTACGCGTTTAACAAAAAAATTGAACGATATTAAAAATATTGAGTAATAGGTATTCCGGAGACCGTTACAATTCGTGTT
>DUIM01000070.1:0-2444 GCA_013330355.1 Methanosarcinales archaeon | reverse complement strand
ATGAACGCAGATTTTCAGGTAGCGTATCCGTGTTTATCGGCATTCATCCGCGGTTAGTTTGATAATACCAACATGTAATGTTACGGTCTCGATTTTTAGAAACATTTATTTAACTTCTTCTCCTATCAAAAGCGGTGATTTATTGGTAAGCGTGAAGCGCGCCCTTCTCAGTGTATCAGATAAGACAGGAATAGCAGATTTTGCAACAGCACTTACAGATATGGATGTCGAGATAATCTCTACAGGCGGCACAGCCCGCTCATTGCGTGAAGCAGGCATAACTGTGAGGGATGTCTCTGACATAACTGGTTTTCCGGAAATGATGGACGGCAGGGTAAAGACACTGCATCCCAGGATCCACGGCGCCCTGCTGTGCCTGCGGGATAACAGCGAGCATGTTGCACAGGCACAACAACAGGATATACAATTTATCGACCTGGTAGCAGTCAACCTGTATCCTTTCAGTGAAACAGTAGCGAAAAAAGATGTGAGCCTGGAAGAAGCCATTGAAAATATCGACATTGGCGGGCCAACACTTGTCAGGGCATCTGCCAAGAACTACAAACATGTAACAATTATAACTGACCCGGATGACTACTCCCGCATCATAGCCGAACTCCAGGCAAATGGTGAGGTTGCCCTTCCCACAAAGGAGGCACTGGCAGTCAAGGCATTCAGGCATACAGCAGATTACGATGCAGCCATAGACACATACCTCAGCAGTGAACTGGCAGGTGAGGATATCCTGAGGCTCAAGTACACATCAGGGCAGACATTACGCTACGGAGAGAACTGGCACCAATGGGCCAAATTCTATAAAGAGCCCGGAGTTGAGGGTGCAACTCTGTCAAATGCAGTGCAGCATCACGGCAAGGAGATGTCCTATAATAATTACGTTGATACGGATAATGCAATGCAGACCATACTGGAACTGGGTGATGACCCTGCCGCCTGCGTGGTCAAACACAACAACCCCTGCGGACTTGCCACAGGTGATACCCTGTGCGATGCTCTGTCAGCGGCCTGGGACGGCGACCCCGTATCAGCATTCGGCAGCATCATCTGCATGAACCATACAGTTGACCTGGAAACCGCACAATTCATGAAGGGCAGGTTTGTTGAAGTGGTGTTAGCCCCGGGTTTTGAACCTGATGCAATGGAGTATTTAAAGCAGAAAAGCAAGGACCTGCGTATCCTGGAACTACCCGGAATGCGCCAGGGTATCAAAGTGGAGAGCAAGCTTACTAACATCGTGGGGGGAATGCTCCGGCAATCCAGGAATATCGGCGTGTTCGATAAATGGGATGTGGTCACCGAACATCCATTCCCTGAATCAAGACTGGGACTGGCAGAGTTTTCAATGGTGGCATGCAAGCGGACCAAATCAAATTCTGTTATTGTAGCATGGGAGTATTCTCCTGGACGTTACATGGTGCTGGGTATGGGTGCGGGCCAGCCCAACAGGGTGGATTCCATCAGGAAACTGGCTGTAACCAAAGCCAGGGAGAATCTTGAGATCATCTATGAAAAGGAAATGCCGGATGTACCTTTTGAGCAATACCTTAAAGGTGTGATGTCTGAAACCGTGCTGTCGTCGGATGCTTTCTTCCCGTTTGACGATAGTATTATACATTCTTCCAAACATGATATCAGGTATATCGTGTCCCCTGGCGGTAGCATAAGGGACGATGAGGTCATTGCTACTGCAAACAGGCTTGGCGTATCGCTGGCATTCACAGGTATGCGCCATTTCAATCATTAATGTGTGAGGAAAAAGCATGAAAGCTGAAAATGAAGATATTAAATATTACATTGGAATAGTAGCACTGGCAGCCATACTGGTTGGGATACTGTTCATTACAAGTATGGGAAGCAGTGCGGTTGTGGAAACGGGTGACACTGTTCAAGTGGATTATACAGGCAAGCTGCCTGACGGCACAGTTTTTGACACATCGGACCCTGAAGTAGCCGTAAGTGCAGGTGTCTACCAGGAGGGAAGGCCATATCAGCCACTTGTAGTGGGTGTTGGAGCACATAATGTTATAAAAGGTTTTGAGGACGGACTGTTGGGTATGAAAGAAGGAGAAAGTAGAACACTTACCATACCACCAGAGGAGGGCTACGGGCCCTTGGATCCCACAAAAATAGATGTTGTCCCCCAGCTAAATGATATCCCTGCCACCCAAATATTTGAAAGGGAAATTCAGGTTCCCGAAATCCAGTTCAACATGACATTCGGTACTGAAAATGATGTGGGCGATACAGTCACTATACCTGATAGTCCTATCAATCTGACAATTATTGAAATCGGTGATATTGTCAAACTGTCCTATGATATGGAGGTAGGGGACAGGATAGAGGGAGGACAAACACTGTGGTCGGATGAAGTTATAGAAGTGAACTCAACCCATATCGTTATGAGACATGATGTTGAAGTGGGTGAT
>DUIM01000101.1 GCA_013330355.1 Methanosarcinales archaeon | reverse complement strand
TTGCTTGAAATATCGTCAATGCCTGGTAATCAAATAAATAATGCACAGGATGAAAAGACATTCATGACCCCAGGGAACACGCATGACAACCTTGACACCCACAACAACCTTGACACCAAAAACAACCATGACACCAGTGAGTATGAAAATGCCCTGGCACCTTCATACCACAAAGAACCGGATACCAGGATCGGTGTGGCAATGGATGGTGCTTTTTGTTTTTATTACAAGGAAATGCTAAGTGAATTACAAAGGCTTGGTGCTGAACTGGTACTTTTTAGTCCCATATCTGATGATCTGCCGGATATTGATGGATTGATACTCGGCGGCGGGTACCCTGAGTTGTTTCTTGACAAACTTTCATCCGGCAGGGCGCTAACTGAGATCAGGGCGGCAGCCCAGGATGGGATGCCGGTATATGCGGAATGCGGCGGGTTGATGTATCTGGGAAAGAGCCTGGCGGTCAAAGGAAAAACATATGAAATGGCTGGTGTACTGGATACCAGATCGAGCATGGTAGGGAGATTCCAGGCATTGGGATATACTGAAGCTGAAGTTGTGTGCGATAATCCTCTATCACTAAAGGGACAGGTAATAAGAGGACATGAGTTCCATTATTCTATAACCGAATGCGACCGTGATGCCAGATTTGCATACAGGATGAATAGAGGAAAAGGTATAGAGGACGCAAAGGATGGACTAATGGTGTATAATACACTGGCTGGTTATATGCATACACATCCTGCTTCTGCATCCATGGAACGGTTTGTGGATATGTGCAGGAAATACAGCCGCCGATAGTGTGCAGTAAACACACCCGCCGATAGTATGCATTAAAATCACCCACTGATAATATGACCCTGATAGACCCTGTAAATAATTTTACCATACCACAGGAATGGATAGACAAGGTTACAATACCACCGGATGAACTTAAAAAGGGTGTTTCTGACGGACTGCTGGTAGTGCTTTCCAATGGGGATATCCTTAATAGGGGATTTACTACGGGAACTACATGTGCGGCTGCTGCCAAGTCAGCAGTCCTGTCCCTGAAGAAAAAGAATATGATCAAGACGGTTTCGGTTCCCACACCTTGCGGAATAAGGGCAAAGCTTGATGTCAGGGCTTTAGCAGGCAGGGCAGAAGTTGTGAAAATATCAGGAGATCATGAGAGTGATGTGATAGGGGGGCTGGTGTTTGTAGCCAAAGCGCATCCTGCAAAGGATATTTCTTTGATAGCTGCAGATGGTATCGGTACGGTTACAAGGGGAGGCTTGCAGGTAAAGGTAGGCGAACCAGCTATTAATCCTGTACCAAAACTTCAGGTAATAGATGCCATTAAGGAAGGATTGAGCGAGACCGGACTTGAGGGGGCTGCTGTTACATTATCCGTACCTGATGGTGAGAAGGTGTCAGCAAAGACATTGAATTCTGCTATTGGGGTAATGGGGGGTATCTCAGTCTTAGGTACTACCGGATTTGTAGAACCATGGAGTGACCACCTGGGTGAAGTTAAAATGGAATTGATCAGTGATGCATCCGGGGTAGTACTGACTACCGGAAGAATAGGTATGCGTTATTCCCAGATGCTGTTTCCCGAATATACAGTAGTTATGGTAGGCAGCAGGATCGATGAAGGTATTAGTGCATCCAAAGGTGAAACAATTATATGCGGCCTGCCAGGCCTGATACTCAAATGGGCCGTGCCTGGTATTCTAATTGCAACAGAGTTTAATACGGTACAGGAATTAATAGAAACTGATAGAAATAGTCAGTTGATCGATAATGCAGTGGACGTTGCAGTAGAAAAATCAGGAGGTGCAAGGATAGTGCTTGTTGACAGGAGTGGCGCCGTAATTCGTGACTCGGGTGGTGTGTTGTGAAGATCGTAGGTGTGGGTGTGGGTCCGGGTATGCTGACAATGGAAGCAGCAAGGGCTATAGAGCATGCAGAGGTGATTTATGGTTCGCAGCGTGCCATTGAACTTGCAGCAGAACATATTTGCTGTGAGACCAAACATATAAAGGATTATTCAGGATTGCATGAACTGCCTGATTATGCGGTTGTACTTTCTACAGGAGACCCGAACCTTTCAGGACTTGGTAAATATGCCGGATCTGGTGATGTTGTGATACCTGGCATTTCTTCGTTGCAGGCGGCATGTGCCAGGCTTCATATCGACCAATCCGGGATTGTAGTTATTACTGCACATGGAAGGGACCCGGCTCCTGCTGCCGGGAAACTACGATCAGCTATAAATTTGGGATTTACTGTTTTTTTACTTCCGGCATATGAATTTGGGGTGGAGCAGGTAGCAGCAATGCTGTCAGGTATGGAAATTGATGTACCTGTTGCTGTTTTTGAGCGGCTTGGATACCAGGATGAACGAGTGGAAGTGGGAAGTGTAAGTGAACCACCATGTGTGAATTCCGGGTTGTATTGCATTATGGTGGGATATGCGATAGTGTGAAGATAAATACAAATATTATTGATCCGCCCCCGGTTCCCGACCTTTCCCAAGCCTGCATTCTGCAGTGAGTTCTTCCTGAAGCAGGGCTTAACCCCCTCCTTTCCTGAAACCCACATAAATAGCACCAGCAGCCAGCAGCACGATCAGCAGTCCCATGATATCAGACCCTGAGAACGACATCGGTCCCGTATCTGCTGACCGGGCGCTTTCGTCCTCCATCTCGTATCCTTCTACATAATCGCCAACACCTTTACCACTGGCAGCACGCTCTGTGGCCTCATCCATCATCTTGCGGTACATATCGGCATCCTGTTCACTGACACCGGCAACAGACAGCAGACCCTGCACATATTCATCCAGCAAGGGGTTCCCGCAGGTGTGATGACAGCAGGTGACGCCGTTCTCGACTACGGATTCCACATATTCTTTCGCCAGACTCCGGATAACCTCATCAGATGCATTCCAGTAGCCTTTCCTTGTGGTTTCGAGCATCCGTGCAGTCATAGCCTGGTATGCATAGGGGTTACTTGTATTGAAGAACTCCTTTGTACCAAGATCGTATTTGTCATTGACGTAGATGTCGTATATCTCATCCCAATCAGAATCCGTAACCATATCAGGTGCCATAACATCCCAGCCCCACATATTCTC
>DUIM01000164.1 GCA_013330355.1 Methanosarcinales archaeon | reverse complement strand
GGCAACATTTGCAGGGATCTGTTTATTCAGGCTTATTATTATAAAAGCAATTTTCCTTGCATGATCTGCGATCTTCTCAATATGCCGGGCCGCCAAGCTCAGGTCAGGACTCATACCAGATGTCATATCCTTTTGTAAATCAATTACCTGGACGCTGAGAAGCATGATACGAAGCTGCTTTTCGATGTGCAGGGACAGTTCACCGGGATTTTGCATATCCCGGACGATGATCCTTATCAGCAGTCACCTCCACTATCTCCGGTTTGCTGGATTTTTCTAATTTCCATATCCATATCCCATTCTATATGGAATATATAAATTCGTCCATGAATATAGATGTTATGATATTTTCAAGAGATTGTATTAAAACATTATGATTATTATATTAACAACAGCTAGCGATACAAAAATATATTACCGCAATATTCATATTAAGTTAACATATATCATATCCAGATGTTAGAAGAGGTTTCTATATCAATGGATAACATTCTTGATGAAGAGAGAAATATTTCATACATTGAGATGGGATGTAACAACATTGGACTGTCATGCACAATCGGCAAGATCAAGATATGGTTCGGCAAGCAGGCTACAGTTCAAAGTGTCAGGAAGGTATTAGAATGCTTTTCCAGGGTAGATTCCTCTTTTGTCCATGAAACTGAGATCATCTGTGATTATGACCAGATCCCATTGTATGAAAATAATGACTACACATTAATATCTTACGGAAGGGTCGAAGGTGGATACAAGGTCATATTTAATATCCAGTTTTCAAAACAGCATGCATTGAATTATTTTATTGAAAGTATTATTAATGATCTTAAGGAAGGAGAAATGAATAAGACCATTCACTGGAACGGGAGTATGGCAAGGATTATTTTGATATTCAATGAACTTAAATCAATGGAAGGATGGAATATAACCAAAAAGGAATACAGGGAAGAAGAATGACATCGAATCGAAGATTTGCCGAGAGGGTTGAAAAGATAGACATTTCAGGTATAAGAAAGTTATTCGAAGGGGCAGGGCCCAATGCCATAAACATGGGTCTCGGACAACCGGACTTTGATACCCCGAATCATATTAAACAGGCTGCTATTGACGCCATTAATGATGGTTTCACCGGATATACCACGAATCTCGGTATGCCGGAATTAAGGCAGGCACTGTCTGTAAAATTCGAACAGTTCAATAAATTTCAGGTTGCTCCGGATGATATTATTATTACTTCGGGTGCATCGGAGGCACTTCACATAGCACTTCTGGCTCTTGTGGAACCAGGTGATGAAGTACTGGTACCTGACCCGGGATTTGTGTCATATGTGGCACTTACCGATATCTCAGGCGGCAGGGCGGTAGGAGTGCCTTTAAGTGATACATTTACCCTGGATGCAGAGGTTGTTGCCGAATATATCACTGATAAGACCAGGGTGCTGGTGCTCAATTCGCCATCCAATCCCACCGGTGGTGTGCAGACCAGGGACGAGATACAGGGATTATGCGAACTGGCAGATGACCATAATATCACCATTATCTCTGATGAAGTGTATGAGCATATTATCTATGAAGGAGAGCATGTGAGCCCTGCCAGTATTTCCGGGAATGTTATTACCATCAATGCCACATCCAAGACCTATGCTATGACGGGCTGGAGGCTGGGTTATGTGGCTGCTCCACATGATATTACCGAGCAGATGTTGAAGGCTCACCAGTATGTGCAGGCATGTGCTAACAGTATCGCCCAGAAAGCGGCCCTGGCTGCCATAACCGGGCCCCAGGAATGCGTGTCAGAGATGCGGGAGAGTTTCCTGCGGCGAAGGGACTTATTGATGAAGGGGCTGAAGGATATCGGCATTGAATGCGTGGAACCAAAGGGCACGTTCTATGCATTCCCGAAGGTTGACAATTCAATGGAGGCTGTCATGAAGTTGCTGGAAGCAGGAGTGATCACTGCCCCTGGTCCGGCCTTTGGGGCCCGGGGCGAGGGGCATATCAGGTTGTCCTATGCCACATCTGACGAGGATATCCTGCGGGCACTGGAGATCATGGGGCGGGTGCTGTAGAGTAATGATCATTGGGGCATCTTCCTTTGCATCCCCGCTTTGGGTCTTGATCAATGAGGTTGACTCTGTGGAGCTGTACGTGCCCAAGATGGGATTATATGAAGGGCGCAAACTTCAGCATGACCGGGTCAGGGAAGTGTTGGATATATTATCTACTTCCAGTGGTGTGACGTCTGTACATGCACCCTACTATGCCAATGTCCATACATATCCTGCCAAACTGTGCGTGGATACGGCAAACATGAACGGTTCTGATTTCAGGCTTATGGAAGAGTCTATTGAACTGGCAGCATATTTCCAGTCCAGGGTGATGGTTTTGCATCCCGGCCTTGTTGGGAATAACCGCCAGGATAGCTTGTCGAAGATGGTGGATAACCTGAAGCGTCTGGCAGAGTTTGCAGATAACCACGGCGTGATGCTGGGCCTGGAGAATAAGGAGGGAACAGCTCCCGGGAACCTTTGCTGTGAGGCTGGTGAATTGGTGCGGGCAGTTGAGGAGGTCAATTCAGGCAACCTGGGTATTACGTTTGATGTGGGACATGCAAACCTGACTACAGGAGGCAGGCCTGGTATGGTCAGGGAGTTTATGGAGACTGTGCGCCAGCTGGTAGTGCATGTGCATGTACATGATAATATGGGTGTGTGGACTGATGAGTATAACGGGGATGTACATATGGCACCTGGCAGCGGGACGGTTGACCTGGAAGTGATAGGGGAGTTGGGGTACGGCGGCATCCACAATCTGGAAGTTTTCTCGATGGAGGATGTAATAGCTGGAAAGGAGAAGTTGCTGGCGCTTTGAGGGATAAGAGACTTTTTATTTTCTCCTGATTGAATTACGAATTTGCCAGAATACTCCTGTAAAAAGATCTTCGTACCATTCTCGCTTCAAATGGTGGAAGGCAGGATATTTCCAATAATTATATAGTCAGGAACATAATATTTTTGACATATATCCCGAACACTTTGCGCTCTTGGCGACCTGCACGCCCTACAGGCGTAGCAGGCACTCAACTCCGTAGGAGGTGAGTGTCCTTTGTGGTGTACGATTTTGGCCACCGCAAAGAGCGCAAAGTCCGCAAAGATAAGTATGAATTGTTTGGTTTTTGACTAAATTATCGGTGGTGTCCTACAAATCGT
>DUIM01000023.1 GCA_013330355.1 Methanosarcinales archaeon | reverse complement strand
CCCAGCGGCCTGTACCGCACATACTCCCCCACATCCGGGCCCACCCCGGGGTCAAAAGGATGAAGGTCTTCCCGGCATGACGGCTCACCAGACAGGGGTGAAAAAACAAAATCAGCCTCAAGTCCGTCAATAACACCTACGATAGGTTCGGAATCTTTAATACCAGTTCCGGGACCGCCAAGAAGTTGCCGTATCACAGGCACATTTGCAGCAAAATTCCCGGACTCCAGGTGGGGACACCGGGCAAGTTCCACCTTTCCATCAAGCAGCGCCACCGCAAAATCCCTGCACTGCCGGTAACCACATTCCCCGCAATTATATCCGGGCAGCAGGTCTGCAATCTCCCCCTCCTGCGTCATCCGGTATCATTCCCCCCTGTACTCTGTAAAACCGTCAATATGCCGCAGCACGCCCATATGATGTTCCTTTGACACACGCATCTCACCAGTGCACAACGTGCATATAGCCAGGGGCGCATTATGCCGCAGGGTAAGTTCCGGCCCTACATCAGGTGTCTCACTTATCACCTCTGCCAGTTCTGATGCGCCCTGCCCGCTCAGTCCGTTAGCCTCTATTATCCGGCAACCAGGGTTTGCCTCATTGACACGTTCCCTGAACACTTCCCGTTCGGCCTGGGATACGATATCGCCCTTGGTCGCCACCACCACATCTGCCGTAGTCAGCAAAGGCCCAACCTTCAAAGGAGTATTAGGGCCCGTAGTCACATCGATCACGCACACTGCAAGACATCCGTCAGGATAGGGCGCACACCGCAGGCAAAGGCCGGCAGTTTCATTGATAAGTACCCCGGCATCCTGCTCCCTGGCCCATTTCAGCATTTCATCCGTATTGTATATGGCAAAATGATCAGGGCACATGTCCCTGGACAATCCAATACGCACAGGGATATCCAGCCTTTCAAACCTTTTATCGTCATCCGTCCACAGGCAGTCTATCTTCACCACCGCAGGCGACGTACCTGCCTGTTTAAGCGACCTGATGGTATGCATCAGTACCGAGGTCTTACCCGAACCTGGAGTACCCGCCACCACCACCAGTTTCATACTATCACAGCTTGCTCGACCAGCCCGCCATGCCGAATAGTATCGCGCAGCGACATCATGTAATTGTCAAGTTTGACAAGTTCACTGCAGACATTCATTTCACCTGCAGACGTGGTTATAACCTGCCGGATCCCGCCGTTTCGCATCACAATGCGGCGTTTGGTCATAAGTGCCAGAACAGGATCATGGGTAACCACCAGCACGATCTTCCCTTCGGCAGCTAAAAGTTTCAGGGCTTCCTGTTTCTTTATACCCGCATTTTCTATCTCATCTATGAGCACTATGGGTGAGTCGCTTATTACCGCAATGTCAGCAGCCATCAGTGCCCTGGACTGCCCTCCGCTTAATATTGTAAGCTGTTGTCCTGGCTGGATAGACTCCCCGGTCAGTGTATTGGCAATGTCAATTACCCGCTCGACCGTGTCAAAGTTACGGTTCCTGCTCTTGGCATGCATCCTGAGGAACTCTTCTACTGTCATATCGGCAAGGAAATGCATGTTCTGTGAGAGCTGGGCGATACGTTTTTTCCTGGGGTCGGTGCGGATATCCCTGCCTGGTGCTTTCCCGTTTATCAGGATTTTGCGCCGGGTCGGGGTATCTCCCTGTGAAAGTTGCTCGATATCACAGATAAGAGAACTCTTACCTGAGCCGGTGGGACCGACAATACCGACTATTTCGCCCGGGCATATGCGTATCTTTTCAACATCTTCTTTTGCCCCCGACTTGTCGATTCCACATATAATTGTCAGTTCATGTATATCTTGCATATATGAGGCTTGACCAATTAGAAATATAAAACTTTCCCATTATATGATAAAACCGTCACTATTGTGAAAAAACAAGACGTCAATTATACAATATGGCAAACAAATCATTGACCAATAGCTGGTCCGCCATATCCCCTTACCTTGAACGATGCACCGATCTCCTCTGCAATATGTCGGCACTTGTCAATATCCACGCTCGGCAGGTCAAGTACCGTGAACCTTACATTTATACCTTCTTTCACCAGATCCCTGGAGAAATCCTTCATCGACTCATAAGCATTCCTGTACATGCGGGGTCTTACCAGCTGGTCATAAGTCGCTTTGTCATCAGTATTAAGACTGACTGAAACCTCATCAACTCCAGCCTTTTTCAGTTCACTGGCAACATCACGCTGAGGATACTGGAGTTTGGCATGCCCGATAGTATCTATCCTCACACTGACATCCCTGGTCTTCAACCATCGTGTGATCTCCAGCACATCATCCAGCCTGGACAGGGGCTCTCCCAGTCCTGTGAACACCACTTCATCATACCCAAAAAGGTCATGTCTGCCAAGTTCCTCTATAACCTCAGCCACTTCGGGCTCCCTTTTGAGTATTAAATTATAGCCATAGACCCCGTTGGCATAGTTCTTTATGCAGAAAATGCAGTTGCACGTACACCTGTTCGTGATGTTCA
>DUIM01000054.1 GCA_013330355.1 Methanosarcinales archaeon | reverse complement strand
TGACCCTGGCTATCCTCTCATCCGAGATGCCTACATTGGGCCTTGGCAAGCCTGCCAGATAGAAACACCTGTCCAAAACTGCAAGGGCCTCATACCCGAACTGTTTGTGTATCTCCCTGTCATCCACGATCAACGGATTGGCGAATTCCGTAAATCCAAGATGGAGATAGGCTTCCCTTAATTTTTGTATTGTATCGTAAATAGGATGGGGTTTGCCATAACCCAGCCTGAACCTGGGATATTGGTCCGGGATTGCAGGTTGTGTTATATACTCTTTTCCTTTGTTCCAGGCAGCGTCAAAATCCTCTTTAGCAGCCTGCTTTATTTTTTCAGGGTCAAATCTCATATCAGTCATCCTATCCATATATGCATCAATGTTTGTATTTAAATTACACTAAAGTCGTCAAATCTTTGTTTTAACATCCTGACCATGAGTTAACCCTCATAGTTTTTTTTCAAGTTCAGACATCCGTTGCTTTAGTTTGGCATGTTCCATGGCATTGGTAATATCTCCCCTGGTACGTTCCACCAGGCTCCGGGCCACATCCCCCTTGCGCCTCAATCCCCTCGATAGGGCATCAGGAAAATCGAATAACATTATTGTGGAATAAATTTCATCCATGATCTCAAGTAGTTCTTCACCTTCATGAGATCTGTCAAGCCTGATAAGATCAAGTATGAAGCGTCGCAGTTCTCCTACCACATCACCCAGTCCAAGCAGGTATGCCGGGTCCTTCACACTAAGTTCTACAGGTTCAGGCACCCTGTCTTTTTTCAATATGCTATAAAAGATACTGGCTTCTGCATATTCCTGCTGTGCATTCTCAACAAATCCTGCATGGAAAATATCGGTATGGTCTTCAAGTTCTGATATTATCTCCCGGTTCAGTGTTGAAACCTCATCCAGCAACTGTTCGGCAATGTCCCATTCTCCCCTGTGGATCGACTTTATTGCCCTGCCCGAGAGCCTGACCATTTTCCGGGATAGTTTTAATGAACTCTCCCTTGCAGTATCTTTAGTCTCAAAGTTCTCCAATATTTTGGATGAAATTTCTAAAATCATACAATAAACCAAACCCCTATCTCAAAAATGAAATCAGCCTGTCCTTAATCCCCTCAATAGCCGCCATCGCTGCCCCCCCTTCTTCCACAGGCGAGCGCCCTGCCAGATCAGCCTTAACAAGGGATCTGTCATAGGGAATGGTCCCCAGTACAGGGATTCCCATATCTTCCAGTCTGGACCCCACTGCCTCTAACCCCTCCTCCCCTGCCTTATTTATTACGGCAGCGAATTTATTTACCCCAATATCAGTGCCAAGCCTCTTTATCCTCTCAGCAGTCTCAAGACTGCGTGCACCTGGTTCCACCACAACGATCATCAGATCAATGCCCCTGGTCGTCCCCCTGCCCAGATGCTCTATACCAGCCTCCATATCCATAATAACCACAGACGATTCCCTTAACACCACATGCCGCAGCAGTGCCCGCAGGAAGGATGATGCAGGACACATACATCCACTACCGCCACTGTCCACAGTACCCATCACCAGCATCCTCACACCATCGGGCCCCACCACACCGAATCGCTCAACCACATCATCCACTTTCGGGTTCAGTTTGAACATCCCTGCAGGTCCGCCCGCCCTCTCGTCAATCATATCCTCATACTCGGTCAGGGGAACAGGAGGCTCATCAATACCCAGCGCCGAGGCAAGGTTCATATCCGGGTCTGCATCAATGGCCAGCACATCCATACCGTCCCGTGCCAGAAGCCGTGCCAGTGTACCCGCCAGTGTGGTCTTGCCCACGCCGCCCTTACCAGTGATAGCGATTTTCATGATATCTCAAGCCGTAACCTTATACTTTAATGTGTTCCACGCTAATATTATCGTTCGTAGTAATCAGTGCCCCGTACCCTTTGGATGCTTCGCCCACATTGACCACAATCGTATTACCTGCCATGGTAGTACCCCTGGCCTCGTGGATGTGTCCGCATACAACAAGGGCAAAACGATTAACGAACTTCGCTATCGCCTGGCTGCCAACATGTCCCACTGGCAGCTTATCACTATAGCCGTATGGAGGGGCATGACTGATCAGTACGTTCCTGATGCCTGGACATTTATCAAGCAGCCTCTCCAGGGACTGTTCAATATCCTCATCAGTAAGTTCGAATGGCGTATCGAACGGGGTGGTATTGGACCCACCCAGCCCCATGAAGTTCACATCACCAATAATATGGCAGTTCTTATGCAGGTTGATAGCCTTTGAGCCGTCCAGTACTTCCAGGATATCCAGAGGGTCGCAATTTCCAGGTACTGCCAGGATCGGTACATTGAACATGTTGATGAATTCAAGGGCCTTCCCGGCGGGTCCGAAGTTGGTGATATCACCTGTTATTAATACTGCATCGACCTCACCGGCGCACTGTTGCAGTGCCTCAACCTTTGAATAGTCGCCATGCAAGTCTGATAATGCAAGATATTTCATACAATTACCTCAATACCTGTTACTTTGAGTTAGACAGATATATGTCTTATGCATTTTACATTACCATGCTAGAGTTCATTGTAGTAGGGCACAAAGCGCGAACCGACGGGAATTTTAACCTGAATGACCTGCCCGGCAGCGGCGGCAGGATGGATATATTATGTCGCTGCGTGAATTGTGCACTGTTCTTAAGTCATGACCTTCGGCGGGATGTGGTAATATACCTGGTACTGCTGGGTGAACCTGATGCACCAAGAATCGTAAAGTTCGAAGGGAAGAATGTGAGATACCTGAACCCTGATGAGCGCAGCAGCGGTTCCCTTATCAAAAAAGCACTGGAAAAAAGTGCCATTCCCAGGTGGAGGGAATCCACACCCGGAGTATGGATACGGCTGGGGGACTTTGCAGACCTGCTGGAAGAAGTACTTACTGATAAAAAAAGTCTGTTCTATCTGCTGGAAGATGGTGGCGACATCCGGGACGAGTTTAAAGAAAACATGCCAGAATATACTGTTTTCGTGATGGGTGACCACACAGGCATGACACCCGAGGAAGAAACTGTGATCCAGGATTTAGATGCAAAAACCATCAATGTTGGCCCGATAAGTCTGCATGCTGACCACTGCATCATACTGGTGAATAACGAAATAGACCGGACTGTCACAACCGGATAATAGGAAAAGAGGTGGGATTAGAGTAATCCCGACCTCTGTAGAACAAACAGGTCTTCCGTACTGATCTTTTCACCAAGTTTAAACTGGGAATATATTTCTTCCGCTTCCTTCTTGGCCTGGGCTTTGACGACAGATTCCCTGCCCTTCTTGCCCTTTCGTTTAAGACCTATTATCAGTTTATCAAAGTCACGTATCTCTTTCTGGGTCTTGATGAAAAGTCTGTGCTGTTCATCAGCAGACTCCTGTATTTTGACAAAATCTTTGTGTACTTTATCCGATTCCGCCCTGATCTTATCAGCTTCCTTGAAGGTCTGTATCATCTTTTCATGATATTCCTGGGCAGCTTCAGCATATTCCTTAACTTCTTCGTGAAACACGGAAGCCTCATCTTTCGATTTTTGGGCTTCTTCAAGTAATGTCTTAAGTTCCAGGTTACTTTCAAGCTGGTCCTTTTTACTTTTAAACTCTTCTATGAGATGACCGATTTTCTCCACCAGCTCACGTTCTTTATTTGAGTCCATCACTCTGGTCATCTGCTCAAACTCTAGATGATCTATCTCCTTCTTGAGATCTTTTAGAGATGGTCCGTCACTCAGGTGCAGGTCCTTCCTTAGTTTATCCACCTGTGCATAGACCTTACTGGCCTTTTCATTCACTTCATCGCGCTTGGCCTTGTTCTCACTGACCAATGTATTATTGGTATCCCTCAGGTTCTTGAGTTCCTGGGCTTCATCAATGAGTTCCTTTGTGCGCTTGTTAAGTTCATTTCGTTTGCTTGCTAACGTACTTGCTTCGGTGTTGAGCTTGTTACGCATTTCTTTATTTTCTTCAGATTTTACACTTAAATCTGCCTTTCTGGTTTGAAGTTCTTGTAGCATTACCTGTTAGTCCTCCTTTTCCAGCTAATAACGCTGGTATTTTTTTGTATCTCATAATGGACGATACAACATTTTGACAGCCGAGCCAGCTATCGCTTTTTTGGCTGGTGGATTGGTATACCCAATCATCCGCCCAATCCATATTACTCTTATTATGAAGGGATATGATTCAAAGAATATTGATAAATTGATTGTTTTTTTATTAAAAGAGGAATAAGCATTCTTGCATTTATCAAGGGATAAATCTTTAAAACCCTTACCTCCAACCTGATTAGTTCAATATAATCCTGTAAATCTCTTCACCATCAAGCAATAATGGATACTCCTGTGAATATTCTTTTAAATAGGGGCATCCTTTTTAACCTTTTCGGAGTATTTGGCCTTGCACTTTTTATCAATGCTTTTGTAAACAGGCAAGTTAAATAAAGTATTTGTAACTATTCAGCCACCCCATAAACAGTTTACTTTTAAAAAGACACAAAAGAGGCTATCCCAAAACCCAAAACATGTGTACAAACCCAACGCATTTTATCCTATATGTATAATAATGCTTCGTCTTTGTAAATAATCACCAGAATGTGATGAAATATAGTTTATTAGTATAAATCAAATCTGTTTTGGGACAGTTTGAAATTTGCGGTGTGGTCGTATTATTGTGGTATCGATATATTGAGTTTCCAAATGAATGCAGACTATTTATTGCCCCGTTTCAACACATTTGAGTTATTCCTGACATCCTGCTTCATGGCTTCCACCACTTCAAGGTTGACCTGCCCGTTTAGGTAGGCAGCCAGGAAGCCATCTTTATTTAGCAGTATGATGTCACCACCACATAATTTATCGAACCTTTCACAGGTCATATCAATTACTGAATCGACTACCTTGCCAGTATGCTTTGATGTGAAATGGAAATCCTCTGATAATATCAGGTCTATATAATTATAAAGGCTGGAGGTGAGTATACTGCAATCGTTGT
>DUIM01000092.1 GCA_013330355.1 Methanosarcinales archaeon | reverse complement strand
GCAATAGCAGCCACATTGTGCACGGCCGCTATCTTGACCGAAACAGGCTTTTCATAATCTGTAGCCTCCTTGATGGCAAATATCAACTGCGACAGGTCCTCAATACTGTAAATATCATGGTGCGGCGCCGGAGACAGTGCATCTGTACCTACGGGTATCATCCGTGTCTTTGATATCTCAAGCCCTACCTTTTCACCAGGCAGATGACCTCCGATACCAGGCTTGGCACCCTGTCCTATCTTTATCTCCACAGCAGCGCTGGCTTTCAGGTAATCACTATGTACTCCAAACCGGCCCGAAGCGACCTGAACCATAATACGTCCAGAATAAGGATACAGGTCCTCATGCAGTCCACCCTCTCCGGTATTCATCAAAGTACCCATCTTGTTGGCAGCAATTGCCAGTGACTTGTGCACGTTATGACTCACAGCACCATAGCTCATAGCCGCAAATATCACCGGTATATCCAGCTGTATCTGGGGAGCAAGCTGCGTCTTCAACTTGAGATTATTATTCTCGTCTCGCTCGAACTCAAGGTGGTTTGGCTTGCTGCCAAGGTATGTTCTCAGTTCCATAGGTTCCCGTAGCGGGTCAATGGACGGGTTCGTGACCTGGCATGCATCAATGAGCAGGTGGTCCCACAATATCGGATATGGCTTGGGGTTACCCATACCGGTAAGTAATATCCCGCCGGTTTCGGCCTGCTTAAGAGTGTTCTGCCTGATACGTTCTGTCCAGTTTGCATTCTCCTTGTATACTGTGGGATGATTGGTAATCGAAATAGCATTCTCAGGACAAAATGTGATACACCTGTGACATGCTACACATTTGCTATCATCAGGAGTAACCTTATCCTTGAATTGCATACAACCAAAACTGCAATTTAACACACATCGTTTACAACGTCTGCACCGGTCATGGTCGACCTCAACATGGAACTCAGGAGGTATCTGGGATACCGACGACAGTTCTGTTGCCATTTATTCCACCCCCCCGTTTAAGGTACCAACGACAGCCTCACCAGCTTTCGGGCTCCAGACATTATCCAGGTCAGGTTCTATCTCCCGTATGGCACTCTCCTCAGATGCCATATATAACATATCATCCTTACGCCCGCAGGTCATTGGGCGCAGTTTTATCCTGTCATTCAGGCCCATCATACCTGTGCTATGTCCAAGTATTATACTATATGGACCGTTTAGCAGAGCTCCGCCATAAACCATCCTGATGGCGGTCATCAATTCTTTGACCTGTGGTTCCATCCTGTCAATGTTGTCCCAAAAAGGGGCTGATAGGGCCTTGACCGCCATTTCCATGGGAAGATTATGCCTGCGTACCAGCAGGTCGAAAAGATACGCTACGACTTCTGTATCGGTCCGCAGCTCAAGTTTATATCCGAACATTTCAAGGTAACGCTTGTTGATGCCGTATGAGGATATCTCGCCATTATGCACGATGCTCCAGTCAAGCAGTCCGAACGGGTGGGCTCCACCCCACCAGCCAGGAGTATTGGTAGGGAACCGGCCGTGTGAGGTCCAGATATATCCTTTGTATTCTTCCAGCTTATAGAAATGACCAATATCCTCAGGATATCCTACACCCTTGAACGCACCCATATTCTTTCCTGAAGAGGATACGAATGCACCAGGGACATCTGAGTTGATCTTCATGACCATATTGACCACATATTCCCTATCTTCCACGAACTCCAGTTTTTTCTCGTCTACATCAAGGAAATATCTCCACAACACTGGTGGGTTGGTAATATTACCAAATGGACTGGTTGGGATAATCTCATCCTTTTCGACAATAAAATGGTCTTTGACGTACTCATCAAAATTCTCTTTGGCAGCAAAGTCATCGAACATCATATGGAATGCATACTGGTCTGCACGCCTGGGATATATGCCATAAGCTGCAAAACCCCCTCCAAGTCCGTTGGACCTGTCATGCATCAAGGCAATGGATTTAATTATGGCAGAGCCGTCTACTCTATCTCCACTTTCGCACATCAATCCGGATATCGCACATCCGCTGGGTATTCGCGTATTACATCTCATTGGCTCTCACTCTCCTCATCTAATTTTAACAGTATTCTCAAATCTTTGCTCCCGCTCTTTGGGAGATCAGGTAATTTTAATTTCTTTCTCATGGCCGTAGGCTCACCCAGCCGACCAGTCTCTAATAACATCTTGATACCCCCGTCCACACCCTCAGGCATTATATTCATCTGGTAAGCTAACTGCTTTAAGTTTTCGAAAACCTTGTTCATTCCGAACCTTTGGGGACACAATTCAAAGCAGGTATAACAGCTAACACATCGCCAGACATCAGGGCCATTTAATACTTCTTCCATCTTCCCTGCCAAAATATCACCAATGACCCGGTTGGGATTAAAATCCGGATTTACCTTGACCACAGGACAATCATCCATGCATGCTCCGCACTGGTAACACCTATCAAGCATATCAAGGTCAAAGTTATTTCTTACTTCCTCCAGATACGCTGTTCTCTGCTCCCATTTTTCTAAAAATTGTGTGGTATCGACCCTGTGCATTTTCATGCCCATCTCTTCAGGTGAAAAACCAAAACTTAGTCCCAGCAGTTCAGTTAAATAGATGATAGGCATGTCAATATGTTCCCCGCTTTTTTGCATCAGGTATTGCTTGCTGTCATACTGGTTAAAGCATGCAGGACATGCTGTGGTCATTCCATCAGCTATCTGCTGGGTCTCCAGCAGTTTCTCTCTGGACATGGCAATAGCAGCATCGGATTCACCAACCGAGTTCAGGTCATTCCCGCAACACATCATCTTGGTTGAATAATCTACACTCTGGGCACCAATGGCTTCCACCAGTACATCGAACTTACTGGGACGGTTGGGGTCATCAAAGTGGATAGCACTGCTCGGCCGCACCATATGGCAGCCATAATGTACTGCCACTTTCATTCCAGTGAGGGGTTTTACCACCCTTTTCTTGATCTCTGCAGCTGTAACATCGTCATGAAGTACCTGCACAATGTGTTTTACCTTAACCTTACCAGTATATTCCAGGCCGACTCGTCCCAGTTCCCGGTTCACGGAATCACGCAGATTAAGGTCCATGTTCAAGTCAGTGATTACTGCCTTAAAACTGCTAAAACAGCCATTACAAGGGGTGAGGATATTCAATCCTGCTGCTTCTGCCAGTGCCAGGTTGCGTGCACCTGTTACATACCAGGTTTTGTTACCAATGACATTGGCTATGGATTTTGTAGGGCAACACGTGGTGCCTTCCAGGTCGATTGTATGTATATCAAGCTCAGAGAGCACCATTCTGATGGATTTCTCCATGAATGGAAATCGAGCAGGTATAGTACAACCAAGAAACATCGCATAATGAGACATTAAATTAAGCTCCTAAATTTTTCTGAATGTTGACGCCAGTAGGTAGGTTAGTGATGAGGTGATTATATATAAAGTTGACGGTGGCTGTATTCAATACGCCCGTGAAGTTAATCTCGAACAGGGAATCTCCATTTCATTTTGCACATCCGGATGGTCTCTTCAGCCGGAAGCAGATAAAATGGGAAAGAGAAGTGGTTCATTTTGACTTCGCAGACGCCTGGTCTGCAAACATATTCAAAAGGTTCATAAGCTTCTCGTATTGAGCAGTTTCTATATGGGAATACCGTATGGGTTTCTTGTGTGACCGAGTTTCTTTCTTCAGGGTATTGAACAGGAGTTTGGAACGCCCGGTAAGTTTCTCATCGGTAGTGCCTTCGATCAGCATGATACCGCTTGCCCCGTTCTCCAGAACATTGTTAGCCAACCTGGCATTGACAATATGTATACTTGGCACCTGCACAAACCGTATTAGTGGTGAGTATTCCTTCCGGTTCACACCTGCCAGGTCCGCAGCCGCATATGCAGCCTGGTCAATGAACACAATAACACCCGGACCTGCTGCAAGTATGCCTTCAACCTGGGATTTAAGCTGGTCATACCGGTAATTCTGTATCTCAATTGCACCTGATGGACAAACTGCAGCACATATGCCGCAACCTGTACATGAAAGAGCTTCAAGTACTGGTATACCATCACCGGATAATGCATCGTATGGACATTCACTGATACAAGTTCCACATTGCTGGCAGGCATCTGATATCACTGGTTTTTCAGGGGAAATGCTGATTTCTCCTTTGCCCAGGAACTGCCCCACCTTATGGGCAGCACTGATACCTTCGGTCACTGAATCATGGATATCCTTAGGACCCACTGCACAGCCCGCTACATACACGCTTGGATTCAGGGAACTGACCGGGTCTATCTTCACATGCTTCTCTTCGATAAAGCCATCATCTCCCTGCGGGATGTTCAACATCCTGCTCAACTTGTCTGCTCCTTCGGCGGCTTCCAGGGACGGACACAGCACTACCATATCAAAAGTGTCTGACTCCTTTGACTGCAGCAGGGTATCCTCATAGTTCAATAGAAGTCCATCATCAGTAGGGTCTATCTTGGCTACCCTCCCCCTTATGAAATGAACACCTTTTTCCTGCGTGTGCTCGTACATCTCTTCCATCCGCCGTCCGGCCGAGCGCATATCGATATAGAATATGGTCACATCTGCATCCTTGTTCATCTTCTTGACAAGCTGTGCCTGTTTCTGGCCGTACAGGCAGCACACTTTGCTGCAGTGTTTGTTGTAATTGTTAAAGTCCCGGCTGCCCACGCACATAATGAAAGCTACTTTCTCTGGCATATTGCCATCAGATTTCATTAGACGCATACCTGTCTTGCTCTTGGCAGACAGCATATCTTCGAACTCGATAGCTGTGATCACATCCGGGTGCCAGTAGTTATATTCCTCTATCCTGGCAGGGTCAAAAGGTTTGAAACCGGTGGCCATGACCACACTTCCCACATTGATACCAATATCCTGCCCTTCATCTTCCAGGTTTATGGCATCAGTAGGGCAGGCTTTAATGCAGGCTTTACAGTCGATACATTTCTCCATATCAATGATATATGCCTGAGGAATAGCCTGGGCAAAGGGCAGATATATGGCATCCTCGCTGCATTTTGCAGCACAGCGACCGCATGAAGTACACAGTTCAATATCCACATATCTGGGTCTTTGCCTTAGCGTGATATTGTAATCTCCTACATTTCCTTCCACGCCCTCAACTTCAGTTGAAGTAAGCATGGTAATGTTCGGATGGTTATGGATAGCCACCATCTTAGGTGTTAGAATACATTGTGAGCAATCAAATGTGGGGAATGTCTTGGACAGCCCTATCATGTGGCCGCCTATAAAAGGCTCCTTTTCTGCCAGGATGACCTCATGGTCGTCCGCCAGTTCCAGGGCGGTAGTGATACCGGCAATGCCGCCCCCCACGACCAGTACCTTATCAACAAGGTCCTTTTTTATCGCATCCAACGGCTCCAGTTTACCCATTCGGTTCACAGCACCCAGCATCAACCCCCTTGCCTTGCGGGTTGCTTCTACTTCATCCGGGTGCACCCAGCTACACTGTTCCCTCACATTGGTAATCTCAAGCATCAACGGATTGAGACCGGCCTTCGCAGCCATGAACCTGAAGGTATCAAGATGCAATTTTGGTGAACATGAGCCAATAGCCACACTATCCACTTTACCGTCTAATATATCCTGTTTGATCTGGCCCTGTCCGGCACTGCTACATAAGTAGTCCTGGATATTGACCTCAGATACGCCTGGCAATGCCGCCACTTCATCAGCAATGGACTGGACATCCACCACGTCACCGATATTGCCGCCGCACCTGCACAGGTACACACCTGTTTTCTTGCTCATGTCTTCGCCTCCAGTATATTCCCGGCTTTTATGAAATTCATGTCAAGACCGATATCTTCTGGTGAATAACCCATTGCCAGTGCCAGAAGTTGCATGTAATGCAATACAGGAATGGCATATTCATTGCCGTTTTTTTCTTTCACCTCGATCTGCCCGTAGTCCAGCTGTAAATGGCAGAATGGACATGCGTTCACAATCACATCGGCACCAGCTTCTGTGATTTTCTTGAATTTATGTTCAGCCATATCCAGGGATTTGTCAAGCAAAGCCGAGCGCACCCCGCCACCGGCACCGCAACAGGCCATCTTATCAGCATAATCTACACTTGTAGCCCCGGTTGCTTCCACAAGTTCATCAAAAAATGTGGGTTTTTCAACAGAACCAAAACCCCTCTCCTTTGAGGGTTTGATCAAATGACATCCGTAATGAACAGCTACTTTCAGGTCCAGGGGCTGCTTCACTTTATCCTTGACCCCTTCAACTCCCAATTCCTTGTAAAAGAACTCCACTATATGCCTGACATCTGACGTCCCTTTGAATTCCATATCAATGCCCGCAAGGTGCTTGTTGGTTGCTTTTGCCAGTTTAGGGTCATTCTTCATTTCATGGTTTGCATCACTTAACGAGCCGTAGCAGCCGTTGCATATGGTGAGGACATCCCGATCCATTGCTTCAGATAATGCGATATTCCTGGTTGCAAGTGCCAGCCATGA
>DUIM01000138.1 GCA_013330355.1 Methanosarcinales archaeon | reverse complement strand
TCGTATGCGAGGAGAGATTGCCAGCCGTAAGCCCGGTCTGGCGCATCAGGAAGAGGAAGTCTGCGCTCTCGACGACGTAGAGGTATGCCATAATCATGAGCCTTGCAGGTTCGTGGATCAACCTGTCGATTCCAGCGATAGGCTGGTGGTCATTTTCGCCGGGATCACTTACTGGCATCAGGTGCCCCCTCTACTGGTAGCGGATATTTTCGCAGGAATTGGATGAAGATTGCAAGACCGCCAAGGAATAGAAATGTCCCTATGAAAACCAGATACAGTATCAACCCCGTACATCCGGAGCCAAATTCTGTTAAGGAGAAGAAAACGCCCAGAACCACCGACAGGATCGCATATCCGGTATACCGGATACTTCCGGACCTGGATGCTGCGTGGGCGAATGGCCCGACCAGGATCATCCCGAAAAACAGTGGCGACCATTTCACCCACTGGGAATAATCCTTCACGTCACCAAAGATTGAGATAAGGGTGAACATGATCACAATAACTGCGACCTCGAAGAGAAAGACACCAGTCAGGGAATTCTTTGGATTTTCCTCATGGAATTTGACAAAACCGACCCTGGGGTAGGTGTAGCGTCTACGCATAAACTCCACAATCTTTCCGGAAAATATTATCAATAATATATAGAATGCAAAGATGGGGGAATAGAAGAAACCCCCAAATGTCATGAGGATCAGCCCCATCGTGACTTCCATCAAGCCATCCTGCTGGGAATCACGATATGCCTTTTTTTCGATATCCTTCAGATTAATATTTTGTGTCATTGTAATTATCTCAATATATTATTATAAAGATGTTTGTAACACATAATACTTTGCTTCACAAAGTTATTTGGGATAATAGTATATAGATTGTAAGCATCTCTGGCAGTACATTCCGACCCGTATTTACCAATCAGAAGTAAGAGAATTCGGATATACTGGAAAAAAAAGCAATACGAATCAAGTTTCATCCACCCATTTTTTTCATCAATTTCTGGATATTGAACTTGCCGCCCCGCAGTCCCTTGAATGCCTGCTGCATCATCTTGTGCTGCTTAATAAGAAGCCTGACATCCTCCTGGGATGTCCCCGAACCAATAGCAACCCTCTTGATACGGCTGCTGCCTATTATCTTTGGCTCTTCCATTTCCTTATCTGTCATGCTATCCATAATTATCTTGAATTTTTCAAGGGTACTCTGGGTCGTCTGGAACTGTTCATCAGAAAGGTCAGTTCCCTTCGGAAGCATAGGCATGTTTGGAAGCATCTGCATGATCTGCTTTATCGGCCCCATCTTGTTCATAGCCCCAAGTTGTTTATACATATCCTTAAGCGTGAATTTGCCCCGCATCATACTATCTATATCGAACTCATCCTCATCGATAGCTTCCTGGGCCCGCTCAATAAGGGTCTTGATATCCCCCATTCCAAGCAGCCTGGATATGAACCGGTCGGCCTCAAATTTCTCAAAATCCTCTGGTCTCTCCCCTATGCCGATAAACGCGATCGAGGATTCAGTCTCTGATACAGCAGACAGTGCGCCGCCACCTTTGGCAGTACCGTCCAGTTTAGTAATAATCACACCAGTGATGCCGATAGACTTGTTAAACACCTTGGCCTGTTCACTGGCCTGCTGGCCAATAGCAGCATCGATAACCAGAAATTTCTGGTCCGGTTTGGCCATGGCAAAGATATCTTCCATTTCCCTGATCAGGTCAGTTTCAAGAGCATGCCGGCCGGCAGTATCAATTATCAACACATCGTACTTTTCAACAGATTCCAGTCCGTGGCGTACAATCTCCACAGCATCTTTATTGTCTTTCTCGCCATAGAATGTAACATTCAGACGGCTGCAAAGAGTACTCAACTGTTCATAAGCCCCGGGCCGGAATGTATCAGCACAGATCACAGCTGGTTTCAGGCCCTTTCGCTGGAAGAACCTGGCAAGCTTTGCCGTGGTAGTGGTCTTACCGCTTCCCTGCAGGCCCACCATCATGATCTTTTGTCCGGTAAGTTTAACATCGGTTCCCTGACCCATGATGTTAATGAGTTCATGATATACGATATTGATCACATGTTCCTTACCGCTCAACCCGGCGGGAACATCCTCTTTTAAAGAACGTTCCTTTATACGCTGCGATAATTCCATCACCAGTTTGACATTTACATCAGCCTGGAGCAGGGCACGCTGTATATCTTTAACGGCAGCGTTGACCACCTTTTCATCTATCCTGCCCGCTCCCGCTAATTTTTTAAGGGTGTCCTGCAATGAACTTCCAAGTTTATCCAGTACCATAATTATCTCTCAATAGTGAATGCCTCCAAAGAGTGTTCCCAAGATAGATAAATATCTACTATTAGATGAAGAATGTGAAGCTGACCCAGGCAATCAGTGAAAGGATCACAGAATGTTTCAACCCGGCTATGACCTCGCCTTCACCCATCTGTCCTGCCACAAGTCCGGAAGAAAAACCCTGTATCAATGATGCATGGAAGAACAGGCGCCTGAACATCTCAGGATCGAAAACACCCATAAATTCTACTGCTCCTCCGCCGATAGTGTTGGCAGATATGCTGGCTTTGGCCATTACCGGAATAAATGAATACGAAAGAATACCTATTACAAACAGGAAAACAAAAAATGACATGTAAATGATTACCACGTAGATGATCATTTCACTTGCACGATCTTTTACCATCATTTTGAGGACATAGGCATCCTTGGCAGCTACTTCCAGCACATCCGGTACATTACCGCCGGCCCGGCTGGCCTGGTTGATCAAAGCGACTGAACGGTATATGAGCGGCGTACCAACCCGGTCTGCAAATTTCTCAAGGGCATCTTCGAAAGATATACCCCACGAAAGCATAGCATTGATCCTGGCAATCTCAATAGTGAGATCTCCATATTCACCTTTAGACAACGTGCCAACAGATTTTGTCAGTGTCATACCTGAGCGGTTCATCTCGGCAACGTCCCTTAGGAAATTAGGGAAATACTGTTCAATCCTTTTAACTCTACGTCTTTTTAATTGATGAAGAAATCCGGGAGGGACTATGGCTGTGAGAATCGCAAAAAGCAATACGTTATCAAATGCAGGTGTAAATCCTGTTTTCAGACCTCCAAGTACCAGTAAGATCAGGGCAAGAGGTATACTGAATAATATTGCGTAAGCTGGTTCTTTTTTAATCTGCTGTTGGGGTGATTTTAAAAAATGACGGATATAGATCCATTTTCCTGGCGCTTCCATTTGGAGAAGTACTTTATCCTTTTCAATCAGGAGGTCATCTTCTGTAAATACGTATTCTTTTTCGTCAATGGTATCCCTGTTCTTCAAAATATCACACCTCCGGGGTAATACTACTGACAAGGATCACAAACACAATGCTTCCTACAGGGATTACCAGGTATATCAACAGGTACATGAGCATCAGGTCCATACCGCCCATTATGGTCATGACCGACATCATAACGATCAGGAACAAGGGTCCTGCCACAAATGCGGTCACATAGGTCTCAGCTATTAATCCGAGTGTATCAAGGAACTCCTTTTGTTCCCGCCTGCTTTCTATAACGAACTGTTCTGCCTTAAGTCTGAAAAATGATTCCAGGTCACCACCTGAAGATACGATAGTTACTGCGCCCTGTAAGAATTCCTGAAGCCGATATGATGGTGTGGTAGATGCCACATTCTTCATGGCCTGGACAAGATCATTGCCAAGTACTTTGATATCCCTTACCACATATGAAGCCTCTACTGCGGCTTCCCCATATATCTTGTTCCTGGCAAGACTTGAAAATATATCCACAGGAATGACGCCTGCGCCTGACATTGCAGACATGTAATGTACAGCATAAGGAAGCATCGTATCAATATTTTGTTTCCTGTTGCTGTTAATCAGCTTTGGATAGTTCAGGAATGCAATAAATGTAACTGCACCGAAAATAACCATGATAATGGCAACGGAAATAATATTTAATACCAGGTTTCTATATTCATGAAAACCTTCAGAAATATCAGTGATAAACGAACTGGTCAAAATAATATCAGGAGCATTGAAGGCGGATATAACTAAAATTGCAAATGACAATCCCACCGCCGTCATTAACAGTGAACATAAAACCGCCATGGAAAGATACATATCAAAACTGGTATTGTATCTGGTCTTTAGCAATTCCTGCCGGATGTCAAAATACCTGGCACGTCTCTTATTGAAATAGCTACCAAATAAACGGTATGAATATGAGGTAAGATACCTACCTACCATATAATTCCTTCCTCACGATTTTCATCAGGGTGTCAGGTTCACGATAGTAAGTTACAACTATCTTGGCTACATCCTCGTAATGCTTCACGTTCTTTATTCGCGCCCATTCCAGGATTTCCTGCCTGTTCTTTAATTCTTCCTTGATGCGATCATCATCCCACCCACGGCTATGCATCACCGATTCCAGTACATAAGACCTGCCTGAATAAGAATATTCATCCTTTGAGGCCAACCATGTGAACACCTCATTCGTCAATAATTCACCTGTCCTGGGATCAACGCCCACGATCTCAGTTATGGATTTGGCTCTTCGCACCCTTTCTTCACCAATCCTGACCTGAACCTGTATGATTATCAGGTCAAGGGCCTGTAGCATTGTCCTGGGAACATTAATTGGGGGATTTTCAAGTCGGTGTACTACAGACTGTACGGAATCCGCATGCATGGTTGAGAATGTAGTATGGCCGGTACTCATAGCCTGGAACAGGACATAGGCTTCGGCACCTCTTACCTCGCCTACAAGCATGTATTCAGGCCGCTGCCTTAAGGCTGCCCTTAACAGGTCATACATATCTATGGACCCGGTTTCACCTCCGGTAAAAGTTTCTCTTGTCACACCTGCAATCCAGTTGGGATGGGGAAGGTTCAGCTCCCTGGTATCTTCGATGGATACGATCTTAGTCTCAGGTGGGATGAACAACGATATTGCATTCATGGAAGAGGTTTTACCGGATGCGGTACCTCCGGCAAAAATGATATTCTTGTTATTTTCAGCAGCCAGCCAAAGGTATGCTATTGTTGAAGTTGAGTAGGTATGGTAGTCGATGAGATCAGGCGGGGTCAGCGGGCTTTCCTTGAATTTTCTTATAGTGAAGGAACTCCCCCTGGTTGTTACTTCTCTTCCAAGGGTCAGTTGTATCCTTGAACCGTCGGGCATTGTAGCATCGAGTAGCGGATCTGCTATGGAGATGTGCCGTCCGCAAATCTGTGCAATGCGCACAACAAAATTATCAAGTTTGTTCTCATCATCAAAAGAAATGTTTGTTTCTACTGATTCGTACTTCCTGTGGTACACGTACAATGGTGTATTGGGCCCATCACAGGAAATGTCCTCAAGGTATGGATCATGCATTATGGGATCGATCTTTCCATATCCCATGAATTCGCTGTAGATATGGTATAAAATCTTTGTAAAGGATACCGTGTCTATTTTTATCTGGTAATCCCATAAAATATCATATACTTTATCTTTCAGGTATTTCTTTGCGCCGCTTTTATCAAGCTCTTTTAAGCTGACATCAAGTGTTTCCGTGAGCCTTATTTTTATTTCAGAGAACAGTTCTTTTTCTCCCGGGCTCATTTCAGGTTCAAGTACCTCATAAATATAAGTATGAGTACCCGGATTATATGAAATTCTGATATAAGAATAAGGTTCATTTACAGGATATAATTCGACTTCCTCTAAAGGATAATCACCATATAATGTAAGTTCGACCAGAGCACCGTGTTTTTCAGGATCATATTCATCCAGGACTATCTTTTCCGGCTGGAAATGATTTATAATACGCCGGATCAAATTTGGTTTTTCAATAATTTCTTCTTCTGCCTCTGGTTTGAGAACCTCTTCTTTCTCTACCTGTGTGATCTCCATCAGGGTTTTCTCCCAGACAGATTCGACAGATTCAGGCAGCATTACCCTCATGTGTTCAATGACACGGCTGTCGTCAAGATGGGTTTTCAGCATCTCAATGTCTAGTTTATCGCCACCGGGCATAATCAGGTCTGTCAAAAATTTATCTGGTTTAACTGTCTTTTCTGTCACGTCCCTTATTCCGGACTCCTCATCAACTTCTTCTTTATCGTCAGTTTTTTTTTCATCAGATATTTTGTCTGCTACATCACTCATAATCTGCGAATCTCTAAAGGGCTTTAATTTCTCGTCTGAATTTTGTTCATTTTCACCCTTTTCTTTGTCATTCATATTCCACTCATCCCGCCGAAATAATTTTAGATACTTTCAATCTTTTTGATCCATTTTACATATAATATGTTAAATTAATAGTTAAATCGTTATATATATAATGGGTGATGTGTTAAATTTTTTAATCTTATATTTAGAGATTATTAAGTACTTATAAGTAACGACAATTATAATTATATTCTTATGCCTGATAATCTACATTTAGCATGTAGGGAACTTATTCTTCAGATCATACAGGGAAATATCGATTCTGAACTGGAATTGAACAGGCAAAAAAAGACTGTGAGTGCAAAATATAAGTTTAACGGGTTGCCAAGCAATGCCGAAATCCTTGCCAGGGCCCTTCCTGGAGAATATGGTGAGGTCATTGAAATACTGCAGCTCAAACCTGTGAGGACCATATCGGGTGTGGCTGTAATAGCTGTTATGACTTCTCCTGCACCTTGTCCACATGGCGTCTGCCTGCCATGTCCTGGTGGTCCTGATTCAGAATATATATCGCCCCAGAGCTATATGGGGGAGGAACCTGCTGCAAAAAGGGGCATACGACATGATTTTGACCCTTATTTACAGGTTGCAGGGCGCCTGGAACAGCTTACACAGATCGGTCATCCTGTGGATAAGGCTGAACTTATTGTAATGGGCGGGAGTTTCACTTCCAGAAGCCTGTGTTACCAGGAATGGTTTGTCAGGCGTTGCATTGAGGCGATGAACGATTTTCGGGTTCGGCCCGATGTTGGCAAGTTCAAATATATTGAGGACGTGCAGGCTGAAAATGAAAGTGCTGTAGTACGGAATGTGGGGATTACTTTTGAGACGCGCCCGGACTGGGCAACCAGGGATGAAGTTGACCAGATGCTGCACCTGGGAGGAACCAAGGTTGAGATCGGTGTGCAGAGTACTTATGATTTTATCCTGGGCAGGATAAACCGGGGGCACGGGGTCTATGAAACTGAACTGGCAAACAGGGTGCTGAGGGATTCTGGATTTAAGGTTGGTTTTCATATGATGCCTGGTCTTCCTGGTTCATCTCTGGATATGGACTTTCGGATGTTCGGGAGATTGTTTGAGGATGAGCGGTTCATGCCAGATTACCTGAAGATTTATCCGACGCTGGTCACTCCGGGGACGGGATTGCATGAAC
>DUIM01000160.1:9252-13181 GCA_013330355.1 Methanosarcinales archaeon | reverse complement strand
CCTGACAATGCCGTGGAATACTTTGTCAGTTATTACGATTACTACCAACCCGAAGCATACATACCTGTCACTGATACATATATTGAAAAAGATGCCAGCATCAATGAAGAGATCAAAAGACTCAGGCTGGCCACCACCCGGTCACTGATGGAGCGGCCGGATGTAATTGTGGTAGCCAGCGTATCCTGCATATATGGACTGGGCAGTCCTGAAGAATGGCGACAGATGACCTTAATGATCGAAGTGGGACAGACCATAGACAGAAAGGATATCCAGGGTGGGCTGGTGGACATCCAGTATGAACGTAATGATGTAGACTTTACACAGGGAACGTTCAGGGTCAGGGGTGACACAGTTGAAGTCTTCCCTGCCATGTCAAATTCAGGGGTACGGATCGAACTGTTCGGTGATGAGGTTGAACGGATATGTGAATTCGATCCGCTTACAGGTTATACATTGCACGAACTTGAAAAGGCGGCCATATATCCGGCAAGGCATTATGTTATGCCTGTGGAGACTATCGAAAAGGCTATATTTACAATTGAAGCAGAACTTGAGGAAAACCTGGCCCTGTTTCGTTCCCAGGGGAAACTGCTTGAAGCCCAGCGGCTGGAACAACGGACAAGGTTTGATATTGAGATGATGCAGGAGATCGGATATTGCAAAGGTATCGAGAACTACAGCCGCCACATGGATGATCGCTCCCCTGGTGAACCACCCTATACCCTGCTTGATTTCTTCCCTGACGATTACATTTTGGTCATTGATGAAAGCCATGTCACCCTGCCCCAGGTAAAAGGCATGCATAACGGGGACCGTGCCCGTAAGGACACACTGGTGTCCAACGGTTTCAGGCTGCCCAGTGCTTATGATAACAGGCCGCTGCGCATTGATGAATTCCATGACCGGGTAAGACAGTCGATATATGTCTCGGCAACCCCTGGTGATTTCGAACTGGAGCACAGCACCCGGGTGGTGGAGCAGATAATCAGGCCTACAGGACTGGTGGATCCGGAAGTAGTTATACGGCCGGTTGAGGGGCAGGTGGACGACCTGGTAGGTGAGATACGGCTTTGTGTTGAAAATGGCTTTAGGGTCCTGGTCACTACTCTTACAAAACGTATGGCAGAAGACCTGACAAAGTATCTTCTTGAACTTGATATCAGGGCCAGGTACATGCACTCTGACATCATTACCCTGGAGAGGGTAGCGATTATCAGGGACCTGCGCTTGGGGGAGTTCGATGTGCTGGTGGGCATCAATTTGCTCAGGGAAGGGCTGGACCTGCCAGAAGTGGCCCTGGTTACTATCCTGGATGCCGACAAGGAAGGATTCTTGCGCTCTCATCGCTCACTTATCCAGACTATTGGCCGTGCCAGTAGGAATGTGCATGGCAGGGTGGTGCTGTATGCTGATAATATCACTGGTTCTATTAAAAAGGCAGTTGATGAGACAAACAGGCGTCGAAAAATCCAGATGGAATATAACAGGCAGTATCACATCACACCCAAGTCTATTAGTAAGGCTATCAGGGCTGACATCGTACCAGGCAAGAAGGCAGAGATCGGGGCGGAACTGTTTGAAGATATACCTGCAGAAGAGATATTGAATATAATCATCGACCTGGAAGCTAAGATGCAAGGGGCAGCCAAACAGCTTGAATTTGAAGACGCTGCTGCATTGAGGGACCGGATAAAGGAATTGAAATCAAAGCTGGAAGAAGTGGATATCTGATGTAAGTGGATATCTGATGTGCTACCATCCTGAATGTCATACTCTTTATGTAGAATATACTCATTTTCAATATTAAATTCCAGAAGAAGAGTGATTTTGAATTCTATGCTTCTGCCAATCTTTTTACAGTGCCTGAAAAGGTTTTTATGGAATCAATTGCTGTGCTTGCATCATGCGCACTGATTTGTAAATGTTCCAATCCATAAAGGGTTTAGTGGCGTTCGATTCGGCAGGTATCAAGCCAGTGTATAAGTTTTTGGTTAAGCTCACCTGTCTTCAGGTAATTTTCTTCCAGATATTAAACAATTCATTCCACTATCGGTACCGATTTTTTGCAACTGCCGGAATCTCATTTCAAATGAAAAGACCCCATACATAACAAATTATTTATATTGACAAGTAATATGAAGCCGTCGTAGTATTAAGTAATTAATATAACTCACAGATGCATCAGAGTTAATTTGGTTTTTATTTCCAAATAACCTGACCGTAGGGATTAGAACATCCTATGGCGTATGGGCAGTACGGACCCGAACGCAGCGAATCTGCGTGAGTCAGGCCCTTTTTTAGGGTCATACGGAGGAACAATAATTGAGTAAAATAATCAGAAAAACAAATCCACGCATATTAGGCCTTATCGTCGACCTCAAGGCCTTATCCCGCGATAATGGAGTGAATATCTGGCGGGACATTGCAAAGCGTCTTGAACGCCCCACAAGGAATTATTCTGACGTGAACCTTAGCAAGATCAATAGATATACCAGTGAGGATGAAACAATTATCATCCCTGGAAAAGTGTTAAGTTCCGGTAACATTGAGCATAAGGTAATAGTGGCTGCACTGGGATTTAGCGACAGTGCAAGGGAAAAGATCACGAAAAAAGGGGGGTCCTGCCTGAACATCGAGGACCTGGTTAAAGAGAACCCAAATGGTTCCGGCGTGAAGATAATGCAGTGAGGTGCGTTGAAATGACAATTATAGATGCAAATGGAATGATATTGGGCAGGCTTTCCAGTGTTGTAGCCAAAAAGCTTCTTGAAGGTGAAGAGATATTCATCGTAAATGCCGAGAAAGCTGTAATTTCAGGCTCAAGGGTTTCCACATTTGGTGAATATAAACAGGCCGTTGATAGGGGTAATAGAGAATTCGGGCCATACTTCCCGAGACGGTCCGACCATATATTAAAAAGAACAATACGTGGCATGTTGCCTTATAAAAGAGCAAGAGGCAAGGATGCCATGTCAAGACTGAAAACCTTTATCGGAGTGCCCGATGCACTGAGCAGTGAAGAGAAAATATCCATTGCCGAAGCTAATATGGATAAATTGAGCTCTGTCAAGTATATCAGGCTTGAGGAACTCAGCAAACGATTGGGTGCTAAATCCTAAACAGGAGGAAGATGAATGGTCAAAATCATCAATACATCAGGAAAAAATAAGACTGCCGTTGCCAGGGCCAAGATCACAGAAGGCGTAGGCCGCATAAGAGTTAACAAAAAACCCATAGAAATATACGAACCGGACATAGCAAGACTCAAGATACTGGAAGCTGTGGCCTTTATCGGAGATGGTGTATCCTCAAAGATCGACATTAATGTAAATGTTCGCGGCGGGGGAGTAATGGGTCAGGCAAATGCCATCAGGACTGCAATTGGAAAAGGTGTCGTAGAATGGACCGGGGATCTGGCAGTTAAGGACGCCATGCTTGCTTATGACAGGAGCCTTCTGGTCAATGATTCCAGACAGAAGGAAACAAAGAAGTTCGGTGGACCAGGTGCAAGAGCCAAGTCCCAGAAATCATATAGATGAGCCATTAAGATGATTCCGGTAAGATGTTTCACATGTGGGAAGGTCATTGCCAGTTCATGGGAAGAGTATGAAAGGCGCGTGTCAGAATTTGAGGATCCGGGAAAAGTCCTGGACGACCTTGGTATTGATAGATACTGTTGCCGCAGGATGTTGCTCTCCCACATAAAACTGGTGGATACCTTCGCTCCATACCAGTAGGGGTTGTAGGGTAGCCTGGACCATCCTACGGCGTTCGGGACGCCGCAACCTGAGTTCGAATCTCAGCAACCCCATTCAGGTTATCATGATTATCCAAAACCCCTAAAAGGAAAATAAACATACAATGTACAATATATGTAACCATTCCCGGAGGGATTCCGGGAGCAAATGTATTCAGTGTAAGGTATT
>DUIM01000160.1:0-8935 GCA_013330355.1 Methanosarcinales archaeon | reverse complement strand
AGTGTAAGGTATTAGTTGAACGAATAACTTGAATGTATCAGTTAAACGTATCAGTTAAAACTGTCATTCAAAGTATGCAGTTACTCCTGTTTATTTTTGAGGTGGAATAATTGAAAGAAGATAAATTAACCCGTTATGAACGTGCACGCATTATCGGCGCACGTGCTTTGCAGATATCAATGGGAGCACCTGTGCTTCTGGAAGATGACTCAGGCGAGCCAATTGATATTGCATTAAGGGAACTTGAAATGGGAACAATCCCTATAACGGTCAAACGATTGAGTGCAATGAAACAAAATTAGTATATTATTAGTATATTAGATGATAATAATACAATTAAATAATAATTAAATAATATTTGAGTAGCAATAATATAATTTCAAAGGTGTAAAAATGGAAAGTGATATTGAAGTAGTAAAGGACGCAGGTTACGATTCCATAGTTCCTCTGGACGAATTCCTTGCAGCCGGTATCCATATCGGTACCCAGCAGAAGACAAAGGATATGATGAAGTTTGTCTACAGGGTTAGGACAGATGGGCTTTATGTACTGGACATCCAGTCCACAGATGAAAGGATACGATTGGTAGCAGCACTACTTGCAAAATATGATCCCACTAAGATATTGATCGTATCTGCAAGACAGTACGGGCATCATCCTGTCCAGATGCTGGCAAAGACCATCGGTGCCAAGGCCATAGTGGGCCGGTTCATACCAGGGACACTTACGAATCCGAGCCTGGATTTATATACGGAACCGGATATTGTGGTGGTAACAGACCCGCATGGAGATAACCAGGCGGTTAAGGAAGCAGTGAGTATCGGCATACCGGTTATTGCACTATGTGATACTAACAACTCCACATCCAACGTGGACCTGATAATCCCCACAAACAATAAGGGACGAAAGGCCCTTTCACTGGTATATTACCTGATAGCCAGGCAGACCACTGAATTGAAAAGCATTCCCTTTAATTACAAGTTAGAGGATTTTGAAACAGAACTATAAGTAATTCCAATAACATACTATGTAAGGCGGTGCAGGATTTGAGGAGAACAGCTGTATCAGGACAGTTCTACCCCAGTGATTTGAAATACCTTAAAAGGGAATTAAAAAGGTGTTTCACTAATACCACTGGAGTTGTAAGGGACGTTACCGGAGCTGTGGTACCCCATGCGGGTTATACTTATTCCGGTACAACTGCCGCTAAAGTCTATTCTGTTTTACCGGAAGCTGACACATACGTGCTGCTGGGTCCGAACCATACAGGACTGGGCTCTGTAGTAGCTGTCTCCAGGGAAACATGGAATACACCATTTGGGGATGTGCCTGTCAACAAAGAACTGGTGAAACAACTTCTTGGTGGGATAATCGACCTGGATGAGAGCGCACACCAGTATGAACATTCCATTGAGGTCCAGCTACCTTTCCTGCAGTACCGTTTTTCCCATGAATTCAGTATTGTCCCCATATGCATGGGATTACAGGACCAGGAGACTGCCACAGAAGTAGGGAACCAGCTGGCACAGGCAATAAAGGACAGCGATGACAGGATCGTTATCATCGCTTCCAGTGACTTTAGCCATTACGTGGAAGATAGTGTGGCAAAAAAGACCGATAACTATCTTATCGAACCGGTCTTGGAACTAGATGTGGATGGGTTCTACAAACGTCTGGCAGAAAGAAACGCATCGGTTTGCGGGTACGGTCCCATCTCGGCAATGCTTACGGCATCCAAAGCACTGGGTGCTTCAAAGTGTACCCTGCTCAACTATACTACCAGTGGTGACGTAACTGGTAACACATCTGCTGTGGTTGGATATGCGGGCATAATTATTGAGTGATAAAATTTTAGTATGACAATAACTACCTGTAGCGCGCCCGGCAAGATATATTTTTTTGGCGAACATGCGGTGGTATATGGTGAGAAGGCCATTGCGTGTGCAGTGGACCTGCGAACACGGGTGAGTGTACAGCCATCTAACGACCACGTTATCAGTTCAAGTCTGGGTACAACAGGCCTTGATACTGTAAGACACCCCTATATTACCCAATGTATCAGGGAAATGGAAAAATACTTTAACGGTTGCGTAAGGATCGACATAACATCCGACTTAGCCGTGGGTTCCGGACTCGGTTCCTCGGCTGCGGTGACAATTGCAACATTGTATGCATTATCCATCCAATTCGATACTGGCCATACCCTTGATGAGATCGCTGCTATCGGGCATGCCATTGAAAGCAAGGTACAGGGTGCGGCAAGTCCCACCGATACCTTTGTGTCCACAATGGGCGGCGTGGTGGCCATACCTGGCAGGAAAATTTTGTCACTACCCCGGTGTCCCATTGTCATAGGTTATACAGGCAGGTTTTCATCTACCAGGGAACTGGTGGCTTTAGTCAGGTCGGTCAAGGAGGATTACCCTGTAGCAATTGACCAGATCATCAATACCATTGGCAGCCTTTCCGGTTACGGTGAAGTATTAATCAAAGACAGGGATTACGCTGCACTGGGCGGTCTTATGGATATAAACCACGGTCTGCTCGATGCACTGGGTGTAGGTTCACGGGAACTCTCAAACCTTATCTGGGCTGCCAGGGGTGCCGGTGCATGGGGTGCCAAGACCACAGGTGCAGGAGGAGGGGGCTGTATGGTCGCTATCACTGATCACCCGGATGAAGTGGCGGATGCGATTAGTTCTGCAGGCGGGGAGGCCATTATCACAAGTCCTACTCACGAAGGGGTGAAAGTTGAATGAAATACCTGACTGACCGGACCGACCTGACCGTACTGAAGATAGGCGGTAGCATTATTACTGAAAAATCCAGCCAGACCCCAAAGGCCCTGCCTGGTGAGATCGATCGCATTGCAGGTGAGATTGCGGGCATGGCTGTGGAAGGTGCAAATAAAGGCAACCTGATTGTCGTTCACGGTGCGGGTTCTTTCGGGCATCCTCTTGCAAGGGAATATCGGCTCACTGAACAATTCGATATGGAAGGTGTCATTGAAACACACCGTAGTGTCAGGATATTGAACAACATAGTTGTCGATGCCCTGAACCGGGCTGGAATGCCAGCGGTTCCTGTGCATCCATTCGGTAGTTTTTTGCTTGATTGCGGACGTATCAGTGAAATGCTTACCAGTCACATCTTTGTAATGCTTGAGAGGGGGATGGTTCCTGTACTTCATGGTGATGTGGTAATGGATGCAACAAGAGGTGCAGCCGTCTTAAGCGGTGACCAGATTGTGCCGTATATTGCACAAAAACTAGGTGCCGGAAGTATCGGTATCGCCAGCGTGACAGATGGTGTACTGGATGACAAAGGACACACAGTACCTGTGATAACACCTGCATCATTTGAGAAGGTAAAGATCCATATTGGCGGGTCTTCACATATCGATGTTACCGGTGGCATGCTGGGAAAAGTAACCGAACTGGTGGACCTTGCTGACAGGTCGGGCATCAGCAGCCGGATATTCAATGCATCGATACCAGGGAATGTTCGTGCCTTCCTGGATGGTGCGACACCGGGTACACTTATACAAAAGGATAAGTGAGTTCTTAACAATAATAATAATCAGGATAATAATAATAATAAGGGAAACATGAGTACATCAAACAGGAAGATCGAACATCTTGAATTGTGTGCTAACCAAAATGTGGAAGCAAACAGGGATGAGCACAATTTCAGGCGCACAGGGTTTGAGGAAATAACACTTGTACACAATGCACTGCCAGGGATCAACAGGCAGGAGATAGATACTTCTGTTGAGTTTCTTGGTCACAGGTTGGCATTCCCCCTATTGATCGCTTCCATGACCGGGGGCCATCCCGATACTGCAAAAGTGAATGAGGCACTGGCACTTGCCGCACAGGAGATGGGAATAGGCATCGGTGTAGGCAGCCAGAGGGCTGCCATCGAAGACCCTACCCAGGAGAAATCGTTCAGGATAGTAAGGGATGCCGCTCCCGATGCTTTTGTTTACGGGAATATTGGCTTGCCCCAGCTTAAGGAATACGGGGTTGAGGGGGTCAGGCAGGCTGTTGAAATGATAGATGCCGATGCCATGGCCATACACCTGAACTTCCTGCAGGAAGCCGTACAGCCCGAAGGTGATACAGATGCAAGAGGGGGGGTTGGACTTATCAAACAGGTTTGTGACGAACTTACGATACCTGTAATAGTCAAGGAAACAGGAGCAGGTATCAGCCGCGAGGTAGCGCAACAGTTGTGCGATGCCGGCGTGTCTGCCATAGATGTTGGAGGCATGGGTGGTACAACCTGGGCTGGTGTGGAGGTATACAGGGCCAGGCAGCAGTCCGATACCAGGAACGAAGAACAGGGTAAACTGTTCTGGGATTGGGGTATACCTACGGCCATCAGTGTGATAGAGAGTAACATTTCAGTGCCGGTTATTGCAACCGGAGGGATACGCACAGGAATAGATATGGCGAAATCCCTGGCAATAGGTGCCAGCGTATGCGCTGCAGCACTGCCATTTGTGGTTCCGGCGTTAAATGGACCGGAAGATGTGAAGGCCGGGCTTGGTGTCTTCCTGGAAGAATTGAAGACTGCCATGTTCCTGACCGGCAATGCTACCATTGGGGAGCTTATGCAATCCAGGGTAGTAATAACAGGAAAAACTAATGAGTATTTAAATGAACGCGGGTTTGATACTACCCGGTTTGCGTGTAGATAGATGAGAAAAACAGTTGTAGAATATATGAATATTTAGAAGGAGAATTTTTAATGACAGATATAGGAATCATAGCTGTAGGCGGCTATAATGAAATGGGCCGCAATATGACAGCAATAAGAGTGGGTAATGAGATAGTTGTAATGGATATGGGACTTCGACTTGACATGGTACAGATACATGAAGATGTCGAGATAGACAGGAAAAGTTCCAGGGACCTAATTAAAATGGGCGTGATCCCTGATGATATGGTTATGAAACAGGTTGACGGGAATGTAAAGGCAATCGTTTGTACACATGGTCATCTCGACCATATCGGTGCCCTGCCAAAACTGGCACACAGGTACGATGCCCCGATCATTTCAACACCATATACATCAGAGCTTATTAAACAACAGGTAAAGAATGAAAAGAAATACCAGGTTAAAAATAAAGTAGAAGCTCTTGCAACAGGGAAGATACATAAAGTGAGCCCGAATATTTCAATTGAATTGATACGGGTACAGCACAGTATCATCGATGCTTCTTTTGCGGCCATACATACACCCGAAGGGATCATACTGTATGCTAATGATTTTAAGCTTGACAGAACGCCCGTTATAGGCGAACAACCTGACTTTGACCGGCTGCGCCAGATAGGGAAAGAAGGAGTTATTGCCATGCTCACTGAAAGTACTAACTCGGGAATGTCTGGTAAAACACCTTCTGAAAAAATAGCTGCTGATATGGTTTCTGATGTGATGCTGGGTACTGAAGAGGCAGAATCCGGAGTAATCGTTACAACGTTCTCTTCCCATATTGCCAGGATAAAATCCATAATTGAAGCAGCAGTAAAGATGGACCGCATACCTGTATTAATGGGCCGTTCTATGGAGAGGTATGTTGGTACTGCCGAAAAAATGGGATTTTTAAAATTCCCTGATAACCTGGAGATGTACGGGCAACGTCATTCCATTGACAAGGCCTTGAAACGAATTAATAAGGAAGGAAAGGAAAAGTACCTGCCAATAGTTACCGGACACCAGGGCGAACCGGGTGCCATATTAACAAGGATATCTCATGACACTACAGATTATAAGATCGAAAAAGGTGATAAGGTGATCTTCTCTGCAAATATCATACCGAATCCAATGACCCGGGCGAACCGATATTCACTTGAGACCAAACTGAAGATGAAGGGTGCCCGGATATATGATAATGTTCATGTTTCAGGCCATGCATACAGGGAAGACCACTGGGAACTGCTAAGGATGATCAATCCCGAGCACGTGATACCAGCACACGGGAACATTATGATGCATAGTAATTATCTGGAAATGGCAGAGGAAGCAGGATACGTTTTTGGTGAGAATACCCACCTTATGCGAAACGGCGAAGAAATACTTATCGAATAAATATATTAATAAGGTAAATGAGGTACTTTCATGGACTTGATCAAGGAGATTGATAAACGAGGAAAACGGGTAAATGGTTCTATCCACAACCTAATGCCTATCGGGCGCCCGGATGAACTTTACCGTGCGATGCGCTACCTCTTTGATGCCGGCGGAAAACGACTGCGTCCCGCAACCCTGATACTTGCGACGGAAGCTGTAGGCGGGAATCCGGACAGCGTAATTCCGGCTGCAACTGCTGTTGAACTGGTCCATAACTTCACTTTGATACATGACGATATCATGGACCAGGATGAATTAAGAAGGGGACTGCCGTCAGTCCATGTTAAGTGGGGCTTATCGGGTGCAATACTTGCAGGTGATACGTTGTATTCCAAGGCATTCCATATCCTCAGCCAGTGTAAAACAGACCCTGTCCACATGGTCGAGTGCCTTACAGTGATGTCTATGACCTGTATAGAGATTTGCGAAGGACAGTGGATGGATATTAGTTTCGAGAAGAGGAAACATGTTCCGGAGGAGGAATATATGGAAATGGTGGAGAAAAAGACTGCCGTACTCTATGCAGCATCTGCAAAACTGGGTGCGATCCTGGGTGGCAGCACCCAGGAAGAAGCTGATGCACTCTGGGATTACGGACGCCTGGCCGGTGTGGGTTTCCAGATATTTGATGATGTGCTTGACCTGGTCACACCTGAGGATGTACTGGGTAAGATGAGGGGCAGCGACCTGAGGGAAGGTAAACAGACCCTGATTGCCATTCATGCCAGGGAGAATAATGTGGAACTGGATGTGTTCGGTAAAAGAAACTCTACCAAGGCAGAGATTGACCATGCACTGAAGACACTTGAGGATTCGGGTTCTATCGACTATGCCCTAACTACGGCACGGAATTTTGTTGCCGAGGGTAAGGCTAAACTGGACATTCTACCAGATACTGAAGCTAAGGATATACTGCTGGCTTTGGCGGATTATATGATAGAACGAAAATTTTAACAATTTTAATTACTAAATATTACAATTATTGAAGATTCCAATAATAAAATTCTGTTTCAAGTACTATGAGCGAACAATGCAAAGCATGTAAGGGCACAGGATATATTGATACCTCTAAGCAGGAATGTCCAGACTGCAAGGGATCAGGCAAACCTAAGAGTCTTGACCTTACCAAAATGACAGAAAATGACCTGGGAAGCCTGCTGGAAGGCGGGGGAAAATGCCAGAAGTGTAGCGGAACCGGGACCATTACAGTGAAGCAAAAATGCGAGGTATGCGGCGGCAGGGGTGAGTTGGCAAACTGCCGTATATGCGGCCAGCCCCTTGATGCTGATACACAAGGTGATGTATGTGCTTCCTGCGCCAAAAAACCGCTGGTTCATAAACTGAGTCCTGCCTGCGATACTTCTGACCTGGCGATGGGTATGATATATGAGGGAGTGGTTGACAGCCTGGCCAATTTCGGTGCCTTCGTGAACCTGAACCCGCGTACCCGCGGGCTGGCACACGAGAAGCACCTGACTAGAACCCCTGAAGTGGGGGAGACAATCTTTGTACAGGTGAAGAATATTGCATCTAACGGCAACATAGACCTTGTGCCTGTGAGCCTCCGGGAATACCAGTTGCTCCAGATTGAAAAGGATATACCCCGTACCCAGGTATCCGGGCTTCGAGATCATATCAGCAAACTGGTGCATATCTCGGGTGAGGTCATCCAGATAAAGCAAACAGGCGGCCCGACAATATTTACGTTGGCGGATGAGACCGGGGCAGTACCCTGTGCGGCCTTTGAAAAGGCGGGCCAGCGTTCATATCCTGAGATAGAATCTGATATGATCGCAAAGGTGGTGGGTGAGCTTAGCGTAAGGAACAGCGAACTGCAGATCGAGATAAGGGAAATAAGGCAGATGTTGGGGGCGGAGTCGGCTGCTATCAAAGGGGAGATAGAGAATGCCCTGGATAAGCGCTCCCTGCCCCATGAAATTGAGTTCTTGGTCGATAGCCCGATACTGGAAGCGCTGCGACCAAAGATGCGCCAGGTTGCCAAGGAGATACGCAGGGCTATTTTCCATTCACGACCTATTGTATTGCGCCATCATGCAGATGCCGACGGCATCACTTCTGCCATTGCTATCGAGAAAGCGGTGATACCTTTGATACAGGAAGTGGGCGGGTCGGATGCAGGATATCATTTTTACAGACGTTCACCCAGCAAGGCACCGTTCTATGAGATGGTGGATATTACCAGGGACATTTCCTTTGCCACGGCTGATAATGAGAGGCACGGGCAGAAAATGCCGCTGGTGTTGTTGATGGATAACGGGAGTACTGAGGAGGATGTGCCTGCTATGCTGCAGGCCAAGGTGTACGGTATGGACATGGTGGTGGTGGACCATCACCATCCCGACGATGTGGTAGACCAGTACCTGCTGGCCCATGTGAACCCGGCCCATGCGGGCGGGGATTTCGGCATAACTACGGGCATGCTGGGTACCGAGATTGCAAGGATGATAAATCCTGATGTGACTGAGGAGATTAAACATTTGCCAGGAGTTTCGGCTGTGGGCGATCGCTCTGAAGCGCCCGAGGCCGCAAAGTATATTGAACTGGTGGCATCGCGCTACAGCCTGGATGACCTGAAAGATATGGCGCTGGCTTTGGATTATGAAGCTTTCTGGCTGCGGTTCAGTGAGGGAAAGAGTATTAACTATGATGTCCTGAACCTGGGTAATCTGAAGAGGCACAGGGAATTGGTGCCGCTGTTGGTGAAGCAGGCCAACGAGGCCATCGAGAGGCAGCTTGAGGCTTCACTGCCGTCGGTCAAGACCCAGGAACTGCCAAGCGG
>DUIM01000064.1 GCA_013330355.1 Methanosarcinales archaeon | reverse complement strand
AGGTGCACACCCCACAGGGTGGGATACTATCCCCGCATATACCTGGAATGTCCCGTCCACAACAAGCATCTCATATCCACCCTGCCCCATGTGCGGCAGGTCAGGGTCGAACAGAAAATAACCTACCTGGGCCAGGAGCCACAAGATGTGCTTGCTATATCCCTGGATGACTGGAGCGGGGTATTCAGCCTTGCAGATATGCTGGAGCAGCGGGGCTGGAAAGCATATAATGTGGACCTGCCCCCGACCAGGCAGTTCCTACTTGAGAACGGGCTGTTTCCCATGTCTTGGCTGGATTCGCAAATGCACCTTGATGACGACCAGCAGACCACCGACTACTCCCTTCCCGAACTAACTACATTAGAACTGGACATCACACCGCAATCAGGCCGCAACCCCAGCTTTAGCGACCCACTGCGTGATATCAGGCTGGGTGACCACATCTTCGAAGGCATACCCGAAGCCGATATGATCGAAAACCTTTCCTACGCCCTCAAAAAGCTGGACCCTGACGTGATACTGACAGATGGCGGCGACAGTTTCCAGCTTCCTTACCTGTACCACAGGGCAGCGGGAGCTGGAGCATCACTTCAACTGGGCAGGGAAAAGGACGAGCCGCCCGCACAGAACAAGGGGCGCTCATATTTCAGCTACGGCCGGATTATCTACAAACCCGGCGGCTACCAATTGAGGGGCAGGCTGCATATTGACAGCCAGACCTTTATCGTAAAGGAAGGCGGGATGCATGGCCTCATCGACCTGGGCAGGATCACAGGCATACCCCTGCAGCAACTATCCAGGCTCAGCCCTGGCAGCGCGGTTACGGCCCTGCAGGTGAACCAGGCACTAAAGGACGGTGTGCTGGTTCCCTGGAGGCGCAACCTGTCAGAGAATTTCAAGACCGCCGAGGAACTGTTGCGCTCGGACCGGGGAGCACTGATACTGGAACCCAGGGTAGGCATATACGAAAATGTGGCAGAGCTGGACTTTACCAGCCTGTTCCCCCACATCATGGTCACAAAGAACATCTCACCTGAAACCGTGCTGTGCAACTGCTGCCCGGACTCGCCCGAACAGGTGCCCTTTATCGGGTATAATATATGCCAGAAGCGCTTGGGGCTTATACCAAGGGTCATCGGGCCACTGATCAGGCGGCGCATGACCTATAAGAAAATGGCAGATGGCGGCAGCGAGGAACACCGGATGATGCAGAATGTACTGAAATGGCTGCTTGTCACAAGTTTCGGGTATATGGGATTTAATAAGGCCAGGTTCGGGCGGATAGAGTGCCACGAATCCATAACTGCCTATGCCAGGGAGATATTACTCCAGACCATGGAGATTGCCCAGGGTCTGAATTTCGACATCCTGCACGGCATAGTGGACAGCCTGTGGGTAAGGGGCAGCCGTGACCCAGGGGAACTATGCGACCTTGTGAGCGAGACCGTAGGGATCCCCCTGGAACTCAAAGGACACTACCACTGGATAGTATTCCCATCCAACCGTAACAACCGGGCCGGTGCCATGAACAGGTACTTTGGCCTGATGACGGATGGAAAAATGAAGGTGAGGGGAATTGAATTGCGGCGCCGCGATACGCCTTCGTTCATCAGGCAGCTGCAACGTGATATGTTAGATCAGATGAAATGTGCCCGCACCGTGGATGAATTATACAGTAACCTACCCTGCGTGCTGGATGTAGTGCGACGCTATGCTAATGAGATATTAAGCGGCGGGGCCGATCCCAAAGACCTGGTGTTCACCACCCATACCAGGCACAAGCTTGAGGATTACAGGCAGAAAGGGAGCCAGGCTGCGGCCCTGTACCAGTTAAGGGAGGAAGGTGTGGACGTGCAGCCCGGGCAGGCGGTGCAGTACATACACACCGACCATAGGTCAAGGTACTACCACAACAGGGTAAAAGTAGCTGAACTGATTGACCCTGACACAGTGTATGACAGGCAAAAGTACTATGACATAACGCTTAGGGCTGCCGGGAACCTGCTACGCCCCTTCGGGTACGACAGGGATGTGCTGGACGATGTGGTGATGGGAAGTGAACAGATGCATATCGAAGGGTTTTGAGGTGCGATGATTGTAACAGTCACAACCCTTTTCCGATCAATTCCACAACTTTTCTACCTAGATCTGTCGGATAATATATCAGGTAATTCCCCTCATGCTTTGAGCATATCAGGCCGCTATCCCTGAGTGTAGAAAGATGATATGACATCTTCGAGTATGCATACTCTGTCATCGCGACCATCAGGCAGACGCACATCGGCTGTATACAAAGTGCGAATAACACCCTAAGCCGTACAGGATCAGATATCGCACGGGCGATCGAGTTGATATATCCTATTCTCTGATCATCAGGAAGTAATTCAACAATTCCATCTATTCCACCCTTTTCTTCGAATTCACACTTGATTGAATCTGGTATCTCTGTTGCTTCCATGATTTCAAACTCTTTGAAATCCAAAGGTTTAAGTAGATGTTGTTTCAAATATAATTGAAACAACTTTATTTAGTGAAGGTTGAAAATGACAATTGAAACATTATTGATCGCTGGCTTTGAAACAGTAAGAGAGTATCTGGCACTGCATGTGTTGATGTGCCTCGTACCTGCATTCTTCCTCGCAGGTGCTGTAGCCTCTCTTTTTTCCAGAGAGTCTGTGCTGCGCTATTTTGGCGCTGATGCACCTAAATACATATCATATAGTGTGGCATCCGTCAGCGGTGTGCTTCTTGCAGTATGTTCCTGTACGGTACTGCCATTGTTTGCCGGAATTTACAAACGTGGTGCTGGCATCGGTCCTGCCACGACATTCCTTTTCTCGGCACCCGCAATCAATTTGCTCGCTATTGTCTACACTGCAAAGATACTTGGATTTGATATCGGCGCTGCCCGCGCTGTAGCTGCTATTGGCATGTCTATTGTCATAGGACTGGTTATGGCAATGGTCTTTAGAAGTGAGGATAAAGCAAAGGTCAGGGCGATGACATTGGCAGTAGAAAATGAAATAAACCCTGCACACCAGGCAGGATTATTCGCTCTTCTTCTCGCCATACTTGTGCTTGGCGGCATTATCGATACGTGGATGTGGAGAGGCCTTGTCCTCGGACCTCTGGTGATCCTGACAGTGTATGTTTCAAAAAAGTGGTTCGATGATGAACAGATACACGACTGGATGTATGAGACATGGGATCTCACAAAGAAAATATTCCCGCTTTTGCTGGTCGGAGTATTCTTTGC
>DUIM01000065.1:2675-6703 GCA_013330355.1 Methanosarcinales archaeon | reverse complement strand
TCCAGAATGGCAGCCTTTGCCGTGGTACTCATGGAACCCTGGGTCACAAGCACCAGGTCGGCATCTTCGAGCATGAACTCGTCCACCAGATTGTACCGCCTGCCGAAAATCTTCTCAAAATCATCCTGTAACTCTTCAATGACATCAAGGGCATTACGGGATGCCACATGATTCTGCGCCCGGAAAATCGAGTACTCATCCAGCACCGGCGGACCCACAGTGACAGGCCTGTTCTTTGCTATGGTGTGGGCAGGATCATATTCTGGCAGGAATTCCTCAACCTGTTCAGGTGAAGGGATAGTGATGGGTTCATCTGTGAATGACAGCACATATCCGTCCATATTTACCATGGCCGGCAGCAGCACCCGCGGGTCTTCTGCTATGCGGTATGCCTGCAGCACCATATCCAGCACTTCCTGGTTGTTCTCTGCATGGAACATGAGCCAGCCGCTGTCCCGCTGGTCAAGGAAATCGTTGTGGTCTGACCACAGGGTAACCGGCGCAGACAGTCCCCTTGAAATGTTTGCCATAACAATCGGAAGGCGCATCCCGGCCGCAATGTAGAGCACCTCATGCATCAGTAACAGCCCCTGGGACGAAGTCGCAGTAAATACCCGACTTCCCACGGCTGCCGCACCCACAGCCGCACTCATGACAGAATGCTCTGATTCCATCCTGTCAAAATAAGTTCCAGGTAGTTCCCCGTCTGCACTCCACCGGGCCAGGGTCTCGATACACTCGGTCTGGGGCGTGATAGGGAAATTAGGGATATAATTGGCCCTGGCCAGCCTTGCGCCCCATGCTGCGGCTTCGTTACCGGTAACCAGTGTTTGTTTCATGCTCCCTCCTTTTCTTCTGTCATGGCGCCGGTTGGACACTCCTCCACACATATCATGCAGCCCTTACACGATGTCAGGTTGATCCCGGGACCATCAGCGGTCCAGTTAATAGCAGCATCAGGGCAGTAAGTATAACATATCTTGCATTTTGTACATTTATCTCTATTATGTACGGGCCTGACCAGTCTCCATGAACCCCTGTTAACCTTTGCTGCACTGCCCGGCTCTCTGATGATAGGGATACCTTCAATCCCTTTATAAGGTATTTCCTCTTCCCTCATTTAGCCACCTCATAGCATTTTCGAACCGCGGTTTTGTTTGCTTCGATCAGCTCTTCGGGATAATTGGAAAGCTCTTCTTCGATGGCCCGGTTCAGGGCATCAATTGAAATGATGTGCGTGAATTTTGCCAGGGCACCCAGCATTGTGGTATTAAATATTGGTTTACCAATGGTGTCAAGTGCAATACTTGTGGCATCCACATTTTTTACCACGGCAGGCGTGTCAATGTCAGGTTCATGTTCAGAGTTCACCAGCAGCACACCATTTTCAGACAGCCCGTCAGCTACATTGACCAGGTCAAGCAATGTCCTGTCAAGTACCACGACCACGTCAGGGTCGTCCACATACCCCCGCTCCAGTATGGGGTCATCGCTTATCCTGACAAAACTCATTACAGGTGCGCCGCGGCGTTCTGCACCGTATAATGCAAAATCCTGGACCTGTTTGCCCATTTTAAATGCAGCCAGGCCTACCATCTTGGCAGCTTTTTTTGCTCCCTGGCCTCCTCTGCCGTGTATGCGAATCTTGTACATTCTATTAATAGTGGTACCTGTTAAACTATAAAATTAACTGTATCATCAATTTATGAAGTAAGGGGGCGTGAGACCCCCTGGCAGTGCACTTTCAAGTGTGTGCCGTCGCGTCGTCAATTAGTCGATAAAACTTAATTCTTGCTTCAGTTGCTGTTAAGGTTGGCATTATTAACCTCAAATATTTCTTTCAAGCTGTTATCCCCACCAACTCCATTTGAAACCACCTTTTTTCATTATCGACCGGATTTGATCCCACTGTTTTCCGTCGACACCCTTGTCCATCTCCGATGGACCGATTGCATAATGAATCAATTTGGCATTCTTCTTCTTTGTTACCAGATAGTATACGATTCTGACAATTGCATTTTCATCGTCATCACCACACTTGCCTGAGAGCAATGCTTTGATTATACCGATCCACTCTTCGTCAGCCAGGTTGCCCATTGCAACCTTCCCCATACCTTCTCCACCAGTAATCAGCATCCTGGCGGCATCATCATTTTTTTCAGAGGCTATGATATATGCCCCGAGATTAGCTCCTGCCGGGTACCTGCTGGCACACAGCAAAAGAAATGCATCCCACTGTCTACCGTCAAGCCCGCTATCGATATAGTCGGTTTTCAGCTCCTTTACCGCCTGTTTAAAGACGGAATGTTTCTGCCTCCTGAGAATAAAAAGGACGGCGTCTTCGTCGGTTCCCACGCATGCTCCATCGATTAATGCTTTGCATAGCTTGACGACTTGTTCTTTCGTCAGGTTCGTCGGCACCAGATTGTCATCCACTTGTCCTTTCTTATTAGTTAGTGTGTTGATGATGTTGTCATCGGCATTATGATCTAGAATACCGGTTTTTTCGCTTTCTATCCCAAGCATGAGCATATTGGTTATAAATTTCTGTGAGTTAGCACCTTTTCTATTGTTCCATGCATCAAGTATCTCGGCCACAGTAAAGGTGGAGCCCGCATCGGTGGTCACAGTACCATCTTTATTATTTCTGGCATGTTCCAGGAACGATTCCCATGGCAATCCGATCCATAGCATATACTCGTGTAGTGAGTGCTCCAGCGAGAACCAGATGTCTTTGGCAGCAGGGTCTTGCATGATCTTGTTGACATCAGGTCCGTTGTTGGCTCGAGGTGGCTTGCCGCCCACTTCTCCAGGGCTGATGCCGGCGATGTGGGACAGGACTTCAACCAGCGAATTGTAGGTTTCCATGGCAACCCGATTATCCCGACTGTCTGCTGTGTCATCCCCATGGAACTTACCACCGACCTCAAGGTCAATCCCGTCTGAAATCTTGTTGAGCTTGTCGTGATAAGATTTTGCCTCAATTAAGCCGTAGATGCCGCTTGCTGCAAAGATGCCTTTATCCTCCTTAGATATCATATTTAAAGCGCGAGGATACTGGTGACCTGCTGCATAGGAATCCTGCAGGAAATGAAGGCCGAAAGCCTCAAGCTGAAGAGCCATCCTGGTAAGCTTGTCACCCATTTTCTTGTTATTTTTGTAAGCCGCTCTGGCTGCTAGCGCAGTTGCTTTAGCTTTTTGGTGGTGTTTCCCCCACTCCTTTGCAGCCAATGGAAAGAAATGGTTAATATTCGAGGATGCCAGTTCGATCATTCCACACCCGCTCAAATGATCAGCGTTTTCGGTGTTGACTAATGAAGCAGCGGATTTCCTCTGGTCCCCTGATATTTCCGTGCCCGTCCCGAGGCTTATGCTCTTGCCCTTAGTGCCATACGGAACTCCCAGAACCTCATCAGATACTTTTAGTTTTCCTTCTTCGTCGGTCAAACCCCTGCTTTTGAGGGTTTTTTTATCTTCTGGTCTTTTAGTTGCTCCGGCGCTTAGCCCATGTTCCAAAGTGCCTGATTTACCATGCTGTTTAGAGGTTACAAAACCCAGGTCGATTTTGAACTTATCCCGGTAAGCTGCTGCCATTCGCCCGGCGAGATTGCCGAAAGCTTTGTGCTCATACCCGGACCACCTGCGGATAGTCGCATTTCCATTGTGCTGTATCTGGCTCTCAATGTGCGGCAACTGAACAGTGTTAGCCCGGTGGGAAAAACGCGGGTCACCCCGCATTGGGTCAAAAGATATTGCCTCACCGGACAGTCCTCGCGTCTGTTGCACCACATGCGTTAATTCATGCGCCATCAGCCTTTGCCCCACACCGGTCCCCGGCGCATATTGCCCCTCCTGGAACACAATATCGTTTCCTATCGTATAAGCTTTAGCATTCACGGCCCGTGAAGACTCAGCCGCTTGCTCACCCGTATGCACCTTTACCTGACTAAAATCAGCTCCAAACCGCGGCTCAAAATAAGCACGCTCGGATTCTGCCAGAGGCTGGCCGCCGCTGCGAATCGCATTGA
>DUIM01000065.1:969-2362 GCA_013330355.1 Methanosarcinales archaeon | reverse complement strand
GCGAATCGCATTGATCTGTGATTCAAGATCATTAGGAAGTTCAGAAGTTGCATCCTCCCTGCTCTTTGCTTGAAGCATCTCTTCCTCTTCCTCTTCCTCTTCCTCGGGTTCATCCTGGCGCTGCACCTGAACCAAAGGTGTAATTTGGTTGGCTAGTGGTTTGGCCTGAAGCATTTCTTCCTCTTCCTCAGGTTCATCCTGGCGCTGCACCTGAACCAAAGGTGTAATTTGGTTGGCTAGTGGTTTGGCCTGAAGCGTTTCTTCCTCTTCTTCTTCTTCTGGCCCAACCTGTCGCTGCACCCCCGGCTCCGGCATCCGCATCACCGCATCTGCCACTCGGTCCGCCTCCTGCTCGTAAATATCACCAGGCTGGCCCATCCTCAGCTTAGCCTGCAAAGCCCCGGACTTTATCAACCTCGACACGGCCTGATTCCCTGCAGTCCTTTGCAAGAACAGGATTTGATCCACCGGAGTATTTAAGGATCGCAAATGCTCAGTCCTTCGCACCCGGGAATTAGAATTCGATTGCTTAACCTCAGGCGCTTTAGTAATTTGGCTTACTCTTTCTCCCATCTTTTATCATCTGCCTCTATTCAATAATTAAGTAATCGTTACATTATTTATAGATATACTCAAATTAACCGCGTGTGAAAGTAGATAAACTGGGATATGTTACCTGAATATCTGCGTTCGTCTGCGGTTAATATTTTATTGATTGTTAGGCACGTGACCACAATATCACCGTTCGCTCCCCTTGCGCCTCGTCTTAATTTCAATAATACCCTTTTAATACCCTTTGCCCGTCTCATAATCACTTCTCCCAGGAAGACCAGCAGCGCAATGATCAGTAACATACTGGGTTTGGGTACAACATAGATGGTCTTATTGAACACATTGTTCCCGGAGCGCATATCATCATCAGAGGAAATCCTGGCAGTTATCAAATGATGTCCCAGCGACTTGAAGGTACTTGAGAAACCTACAATTTTTCAGGAAGTGGTCTGGGTCACAGTCTGGCTGTACACGGGACTAACGTCCATCTCTATGGACAGCTTGTATCCTCTGAACTGTAGATATGAGTAAGCCAAAAGCTTAATTCCTGAAACAACGCACTGTTCGTATCAATCAGTTGATCTTCAACGGCACGATAAAGCCCATGTCCGGGTTGTTTCTGCCAAGCCAGCCACGTAGCGACTTCTGCCTTGCTAATATGTATGGGTTTGAACTTGGTCAGTGGCAATGTGTCCACCACGGTCTTGGCATGTGCAAAAAGTTGATTCTCGTTAGGGTGGACACAACTCTTAATCCAGTCTTCCAACATGCCTTCGTCACCGTTGTTTGGCATCACCCACAAACCAAAATCTGCCAAGCCGTCGTCGTGCTGAAAGAGAAC
>DUIM01000065.1:0-558 GCA_013330355.1 Methanosarcinales archaeon | reverse complement strand
TGGCAGCACTGTCGGCATCTACAACAACAGCAAGGCGTGTAATCTGTGCGTCACTCAATTGATTTAGCAGAATGGGGAGGTGATTAAACACGCCCTCTTTGGTATTGTGAGACCCGCCAACGTCTTTAGGCGGTGCAACTTTCACGCTGGCATACAGCTCCAAAGTTTTACAAACCTCCTCAAAGAAACTCCGGTCGCTCTCACCTTCAACCAGTAATACACGGTCGGCCATTGCCATCACCGCACTTCAACATCAGCTTGAGTAATATTGTAAAGTGCGTCCTCATCAAAGACAGTCGCAATCACTTGGCCTCGATTACTTTCCTTAACGCTTCTACCAACCCGGAATAACACTCCTTCAACATCTTTGCGAGCGATAGCCGCTTTGGCGAAACTTTCGATGCAGTCCCAGCTATGGGTAGTGGCGAATATCTGAATATCAAGTTTCTGTGCCAACTCGAACAACAGTGCCCACACCTTTTCCTGAATGCTAAAATGGAGTCCGTTTTCAAACTCATCGATCAGCAAGAACCCGCCTTTTGCCGGAAAAACTTTCAG
>DUIM01000048.1 GCA_013330355.1 Methanosarcinales archaeon | reverse complement strand
TATTGAGAAGGCCATCAAGGAAGCAAAGAAGACCGGCATCTATGCATGTATTGACATGCTCAACGTGCCTGACCCTGTAAAGGTGCTGAAAGACCTGAGCGTGAAGCCGGATATCATTGAACTGCACAGGGCCATTGATGCAGAGGACAGCGCATACGCATGGGGCAGCATTCCTGATATGAAAAAGGTTCACCCCAAGTTGCTGGTAGCTGTGGCCGGAGGTATAGGCAAGCTGGAAGCGGGTTCGGCGAAAGTAAGCGATGCCTGCGGTGCCGGAGCCGATATTATTGTGATCGGCAGGTCCATTACCAAGGCCAAGGATGTCAGATTGGCTACCGAGGTATTCCTGGAAGACATGCAAAAAGCTGAGATCGACCAGTACAGGGTCATGACTGATTTCTAATTGTTAGTACAGGCCCAAAATGATTATTTGAGGGATTTGATTTTGAAAATAATCGGAGGACCCGCATCTCAACTGTTAGCAAGCAGAGTGGCTGCGAAACTGAATTGCGAACTTGCGCTGTGTAAGTCCAGGACGTTCCCGGATGACGAAAAGTATATCCGCATCATAGACGATATCGGTCCGGAAGCTGTAATAGTACAAAGTACAACAACCGACTCGGATTTAGTAGTACTGTTGCAGCTTATCGATGCGTGCAGTTCTGCTAATCGCATCCATGTTGTAATCCCCTACATGGGTTATGCCAGACAGGACAAGATATTTAACCAGGGCGAAGCGCTCAGTGCCAGGGCCATGGCCCGGACCATTGAAGCCGATAATGTGATCACTGTGAATATACATGAGGATTCTATACTCAATTACTTCAGGTGCAATTCCGTAAATATCAATGCTGCACCCTTGATGGGACAATTTGTAAGTGCTATGGACCTGCACGATCCAGTGATATTAGCTCCCGATAAAGGTGCAAAAGAACTGGCAGCTTCGGCTGCAAAGGAGATGGGGATCGAATACGATTACCTGGAAAAGAAACGGATAAGCGGCGACACTGTGGAAGTGAGCCCAAAGAACCTTGATGCCAGTGGCAGGGATGTGGTGATACTGGATGACATAATATCCACAGGCGGTACTATGGCAGAGGCGGTGCGCATGCTCAGGGAACAGGGTGCATCCGATGTATATGTTGCCTGCATCCACCCGGTACTGGCCGGCAGTGCTGTAAACAAACTATATCATTCAGGCGTAAAGGACCTGATCGCCACCGATACCATTGAAAGAGCAGTTAGTAGGGTCTCAGTTGCACCCATACTGGCACAGGCCCTTAAGGAATTATGATCTATGGGTTCCCCAAAAAAGATGAAACTTATGGCTCCTGCCGAATCCATGGCTACTGCTGTTAATGTAATAGAGGCGGGTGCTGATGAGATTTATCTTGGCCTGGAGACTCCCGGACTTGTAAACCTGAACCTTTCAGGCAGGGGCAGGAGCTGCAACGCAAAAGACCAGGCCGAGTTAGCGGATATTGTAGCGTATGCCAATGACAGGGGTGTGCTTGTGGATTATACTGTCAATACCCCATTCATGGCTGATACACTTGAGGAGATGTATATCGAGCATGTGATGCGGGGGGTGGATGTCGGTGTGGATGCACTGATCGTGGGTGAGTTCGGTGCTCTGGCATTGGTACATGAAATGGACCTTGGAATACCAATTCATGCCAGTGTGCTGCTTAATAATTTTAACAGGGGGCAGTTAGAGATGCTTAAGGACATGGGGGTAGCTAAAGTAGTCCTTCCATTCAAGATAACTATAGACGAGATACGACAGCTATCTGACCTGGGAATAGAACTGGAATTGTTCGGACAGTTCGGGTGTTCTAACATTAACGGCACCTGCCACCTGATCCATAATGCCGATGAAAGTATCAGCCTGGGGTTGCCATGCAGGGCGAATTACAGGGTGTCGGAAGACGGCAGGCTGCATAATATCCTGGATGCGGGCACGGACTGCTCGCTGTGCAGTATAGGGGATTTGACGGATGCCGGAGTATCAGCCCTGAAGGTGGTTGGCAGGTGCATGAACCCTGAGATGATACGAACTATCATCCGGACATATCGCAGTGCTATTGATATGGTCCAGAACGGTGCGGTACCTGGCGAGATTAAGGCATGGGTGCTGGAGGAGATACCTTTCTGGATGATGCTGTGCGACCAGGACAGATGCAAGTACTTGAAGACGCCCATAAATGATTCATATATTTGAGGTTGACGTGTGATTGAGATACGGACTGCTGATGCGGCAAAGATCGGACTGGTTCTTGAGCTCTCCGGAGAGTTCGGGTTGAATGTGGGTATTGGAAGTGAGTGCTGTGTCCATAAGTTACCCGGTCCCGGGCAGGTGGATGAGATTGCTTCACAGGTGGATGACCTGGCTGTGGTCACGCCCATCACACCGCAGAAACATTATGACAGGGTGCTGGACTTTATCAGGGGGCTGCCGCGTGGTGTAAGGCTGGTTGTCAATGATGTGGGTGTGCTGCACTCTTTGTATCGGGATGGTACGCTGGATGATTTTAGTGCTGTGGTGGCAGGCCGGGGTATTGTGCATACGTCCGAGGCATGTCCGTGGGTGGACCATTTGCTGCGGGATGAATCGAAAGAAGTGAAGGATGCTTTTTTGCAGACCAATCTTAACTACAGCAGGACTTTGGGATTTTTCAGGGATATGGGTGTTACGGCTCTTGAGACCGACCTGGAATTGAGGACGGTTGAGGCTGCGCTGAGAACGGGACTGCCTGTGGCCGGTCATGCTGAATTTATTGCCGTATCGTATGCCCGTTCCTGCCATACTGCCAGGTTCTTTGGTGAAGTGCCTCCTGGTTGTACGGGAAGGTGTAATGCTCCTATGGAACTGGAACTGGTGGATATGTTCGACCTGTCTGGCTCGCCGCCGGGGTTTGCACAGCCCAGCCCTGAGATGCTTGGGATTTTTCCTAAACTGTACTTGCTGGGTGCTACTATTTTCATGAAGAAGGATGTGCATTTTGTCCAGGGTATGGAGAGGGTAATTGTTAATGGGGATATGTATGATCCTGCAAAACTGAGGGATGTTGTGATGGCTTTTGTTGAGGGTATGGGGAAGCCGGTCTGACCATGCCGAAGTGCTTTAAGCCGGCGTCATTGTAAACTCTGGAAATATTTCATTTGTTATTGGCAATAAGATTACCTGCGGACTCACTGGAGCTAAAGGAATAATCATTTATCATTATTTTTTCGATAATATTAAGCATGAACATTAGAATTGTCTGATAGCGCCTTGGAGTTAGTATGTGAATATCCCCTCAGATATAAATAGATAATTTATTTCAAGGCGCAACAAATGTAAAATAAAATGGCATATTATATTCAGGCCTAGTGTCAAGTCAACCCTATAATGTATCCAAATACGCTATCAATACACATTATAATCTGACACTTTGATGTTGACTTGACACTAGTAATTTTCATCTTATTTTAGCTAA
>DUIM01000136.1 GCA_013330355.1 Methanosarcinales archaeon | reverse complement strand
CCTGTGGACAGATAAAAGCCAGTGCCGTTGAACAGCGCTTCCTCCTGTGCCTGGATGCCTGGGGCGAAAGCCAGTATAAGTAAAATGATAACGATAATCTGCCAGCCGGTTCTCCTGATTTTCATAGTCACACCTGAAATGTTGTCTAGATGTAAATATTTTTCGTATGAACTGCATTGTATATCGAGACATTTGCTTATGATCACTCACAAAAGCAACCGCTACTTATTGAGCATGTACCCTACTGCCCTTTCCCAAACCGCTTCGTCAGCCACTTCTCTATCTCAATCACAAAAAATCCCGGAAGCGCAACCAGTATCATGAGTCCCCACCAGTCGAGCGGTAAGGGCGCCGTTTTGAGCGGATTGAAACCGATATAGGGGGGAGCATAGACAATTGCAAGTTGTGCTAAAATAGTGATCACTATACCTGCAAGCATCCATCTGTTTGAGAACGGACTGAATGTGAATGCGGATTCTGTGATCGAACGTGCGGTAATTACGTAACAGATATGCACCAATATTACTGTTGTGAACGCAGCGGTCTGCGCCTGTGTGAGCAGATAATTGATCTCAATATCCGTGTTCAGGGTTCCATCGATCGCAGGCATCCCATAGTAGTAATAAATCGCAAACCCTGATATTGCAACAACAATAGAGACCAGTCCAACCTTCTTGAGAAACGGAGGATCGTTTATCCTTTCGTCCGGATTCCTTGGAGGTTTTTTGAGCAGATCATTCTCCATCGGTTCTTTGATAAGCGGCAGCGCTAGTGCGACCGCAGCGAAGAGATTGATCCAGAGTATCTGCACAGGTTCGAGCGGAAGGCGGTCGTGGAATAGTACTAAAAATGGGGCAAGCAGGATCGCACCCAGAACCAGCAGCGCCTGTCCGCCATTTGTCGGGAGCAGGTATAAAATAACCTTTTTAATATTGTTGTAAACATACCTTCCCTCTTCCACTGCAGCAACGATCGTTGCAAAGTTGTCATCGGCAAGGATCATATCAGAAGCTTCCTTGCTTACCTCGGTTCCGGTGATCCCCATAGCAATCCCAATGTCTGCTGCCTTTAGTGCAGGTGCATCATTCACGCCATCACCTGTGACTGCTACGACGTGTTTATGTTTTTGCAGTGCCTTTGTGACCCTGAACTTGTGTTCAGGTGCTACCCGTGCATATACCGATACATCTTCCACGATATCATACAGTTCATCATCACTCATTTTCGACAAGTCATCCCCGGTAATCACCTTGTCTGCATTGATCCCGAGTTTGCAGGAGATAGCTTTCGCTGTTATTGCATAATCCCCTGTCATCATCACAACCCGTATTCCTGCACTCCTGCATTTTCTTACCCCTTCTATTGCCTCATCTCTAGGCGGGTCGATCATCCCCTGGATGCCAAGAAAAACCATATCCTTCAGGTCGCTTTGGTCAAGTGATCTTTTATCAGTAATCTTATATGACATGGCAAGCAATCTGAGTGCTTCTTCTGCCATCTCATCTGCTTTTACAAGTATTTCTCCCTTGTTTATCTGTTCAATATTTCCATCTACCATACGTGTCCGGCACATATCCAGGACCCGCTCAGGTGACCCCTTCATAAATATGACCTGCTTTTCACCCACTTCATGCAGCGTAGCCATATATTGTTTTTCAGATTCGAACGGTATTTCATCCAACCGCAACCATTTGCCTTCGATACCTGCTTTCATTGCAGAAACCAGCAGTGCGCCTTCGGTCGGGTCTCCGATAATGGAATATCTATCTTCTTCCACAATACTGGCATTATTACAAAGGTAACTTGCTCTCAATGTTCCAATAAACTCTCTACTCATATGGGATGGAGTAAATTCTCCTTTTGGCTCGTATCCAACCCCACTTACCATGTAATCCCTTCCGCCCGAATATATCCGCGATACTGTCATCTGGTTTTTTGTGAGCGTCCCGGTCTTATCCGAGCATATGACAGTAGTGCATCCAAGTGTCTCTGCAGCAGGCAGTTTCTTGACAATTGCATTCCTTCGTGACATTGCGGTCACACCGATTGCCAGTGCCATCGTTACCACCGCAGGAAGCCCCTCCGGTATCGCAGCGACAGCCAGGGACACGGATGCGAGAAACGCATACACCAGATCAAATCCGAACCATACTGCCAGTATAAAATTAAGAACCGTGATAGAGAGTATTGCAATGACAAGGAATCTGGTGAAGTCTTCTAATCTCCTTGTGAGCGGTGTTACAGTTTTCTTTGTTTCCTGTATCAGTTTTGCAATTCTTCCAATCTCTGCCTGCTCCCCTGTTCCGACAACGATTCCGGATCCCGTTCCTTTTGTAATGAACGTGCCGCTGAATACCATGCACTTTTGGTCCGCAATTGTTGCGTATTCCATAACCGGGTCTGTGTGCTTGGCCACAGGCACGGACTCTCCTGTAATGGCTGCTTCATCTGCGCTCAGGTTCCTTGCATGGAACAGCCGAATATCTGCAGGAACTTTATCCCCGCCTTCCAGGATTACTACATCCCCGGGGACCAGTTCCCTTGCTGGTATGACTTTCTTTTTATTATCCCGTACAACAGTACACTCAGGTGTTATCATCTTCCCAAGCGCTTCTACCGATGCCTCGGCTTTTCCCTCCTGGATAAAACCGATGATCGTGTTTGCAAGAACCACGGCAAGAATAACTATAGTATCTATCAACATATCCTCACCTTTCCACATGTAAAGAGTACCCGTGACTGCGGCACTGACGAGCAGGATGTAGATCAACGGACTGTTGAACTGCATTAAAAATCGAATAAGTGAACTGCGTTTTTTAAATTTCAGTTCATTGTACCCATAACGTACAAGTCTTGCTTTAGCTTCATCCGGGGTAAGTCCTGAACCTCCTGAGTGCTGGGTTTCGAAAACCTTTTCCACTGATAGCTGATACCATGTGGTTTCATCTGATGATACGGATTTTTTCATTACTCTCATATTTTATATGACGCTATGTCACTAAATATATATGCCCGTAAAATAATTGGAACAACCAAAACATAGCTGTCCCCATCAAATAATTTACAGGCCAACATTTAAGTTTAACAACATACCACGATTAATAATACACTAACCAAAGGAGACAATAACTTGGGATACAAAACGCTCTTAATAATTGGCATAGGCGGATTCCTGGGCGCTACGTCGCGTTATTACCTGACAGGTTTGGTCAAACATGAGAATTTCC
>DUIM01000163.1 GCA_013330355.1 Methanosarcinales archaeon | reverse complement strand
CTGCTGTGGGGAGCTTCATTGCGGAGATGGCTGATTTATGATCGGCCCTGTTTTTCTTGCATTTTAAAAATGTCATAATAAATACACCCCTTAGTCTGAGCCGCTTTAATTTTTTTATCAAGCATATCAGTAAATGTAAAATATTTTTCCATGACTAAAGTCAGGTCTCCACCATCAAAAAGAACAGTTTTAAGTGCTTTGCCTTTCTGAAGTGCATCCAGAGAATCATGTGAAAAGCCATTTATTGAGATAAAAATTCCTCTACCGTACATTTTACCTTCTACTTTTTGAGCAAAATGGTAAAGAGTATCTGAAGCAGATGGCCAATCCGTCCATTTCGCCTCTATAATATAATTTTCACCTTCGAATTTAATAGCTCCATCTATTTGTTCACCAGTTATTTTGAATGGCTCAGTAGCATGCAACTTCTCAAATAAAAATAATTCTCGTAAGAACGCTTCGAAGGCATAGCCACGTTTTTGAATTGATATTATATTCCCATGTTCATCTTTTCCTTGAAAAAGCATAGTTAAATGCCTTTGTAATTCTTCAAGCGTTTTTTCGGATTTTTTGTTTTCTTCATCTTTTTTACTATTTTGTTGTTGTTGTTCTTTCAATTTAGCATCTCGGATTTCTCGAACTTGCTTAAGATGATTAATTCGACGCAAAGCCTCATTTCTATCTAATTTTCCGAGTGTTTCAAAATAATAAGGATCAAAATTGCTCCATTCAATTAATGATTGAAGCATACTTCGAAATTGTCCCAACCCTCTATCATCTCTTGAATTCAATTTATCGAAGACTGTATCTACTATTTCTACTCGCCTTAATTCTTTAAAATTTAGTCCATCTTTAAGATCACGAGAAGTGCAACCATTACTCTGAAAGAAAGAGATAATATCTTTTTTTGGCCAAAAAATTGAAAGTATGCAATCTCGCATACTGTCAGTTATATCCTTAGGAAATATGTTTGGAATATTACTACCACCTATTTTTATATTTAGATTTACTTAATATCTAATTGCACTTAACTTTTCATATCAATAATCTCTTCTAAACCCGATAAGCGCCTGATTTTCAAGTCAAACGTTGCGCCGGCACACCCAACCGCAGCAGAGCTGCGGAGTATAACGATTGAGATAAAAAAAATTGATATCTCTTAGATATTATAATCATGACCATCATTCTGAATGCTCTGGACAGAGAGCGAATCAGTCCGGGGTCCATGACCTATATTTACCTTATACTATTTTCAACTATTTCTATTTCTTCCTCAGTCAACCCGTACAACCTGTAGACTATCTGGTCAATAAGCCCATCAGTATCCTCGATTCTCCCCCTAAGTGGCTGCAATTTATCTATCGAATCCTCATACCATTCCTGGAGATGCCTGTAATTGGTCGGACTCTTGGGGTCGTACCCGTCCCTGAGCTTCTTCCTGTTCTTGACCAGTATGTCGATCAGCTTCCGGAACTCATGGTTATAGTACTCCCGCACCGCAGTCTTATTAACCATATCATCCACGTCAGCGCCTGTTTCACCTTCCATAAAACCCAGGAATGCTTTTATTTCAGCGTTCTTCTCCTTGTTCATCTCAATCAAACGTTCTGACAGATGTGCGAGCAGGTCGTGCACCACATCAATTTCCTCAGGCTCTGCCGCAAGCCCACGAAGTCCAGCAGCGGAGCGAGTTCTGCGGGTGTATCCAGATATTGGGTGTAGAGTGCTTTTGCTTCGTCTACGAGGGCGGCGCGGCGGTCGGCGGGAGTGGTGAAGGAGATGTGGCTGATAAAAATTTCAAGACGATTTCTGCAGATTTGAAAGTTTATTTTTTTATATTTGCCATATAAATTTATGTGGCTGTTACTTCTATTGGCACATTTACATTTTTATCAATGAGCAGATTTAGCTTTTCAAATCCAATTACCCTATTATCCTTATCTTTTTTCAGTATTATCTCCTCTCCCGTTTCCTCACATATGTATTCCTTTTCAGGTTCATCAAACCATACATCAAGTGTGTTTGATTTGCGATTAAGAATTACTTTGATTTTCTCCATGCCCGTACTCCTTATTTAATTCTATGTATTCACTTCAAATTTGTTGTTAATACCACAGAATGATGACATACATCACCGGACAATGATCGCAACTGATGCTTCAATTGAGGATTTGGTATCATTTCATTTTTCCAATTTACCATTAGATTTTAAGTGGATACGTTATCTACATTTATCTACGTTTATATGCAGTTCGAATTTTTATAAGTTTAGCGGGAGACCATATTTACTAAAATCTAAATAAATAAGTACAATCAGAACCTTGAATATTTCCAGGTGGAACACATGCAAACGAATGTAATAAGATCTCTAAACATTGGGAAATCTGTACGTATGGGACGGATTTTTGACAGGGATACTCTCCGGACAATAATTATCCCCATGGATCACGGTGTTGGTGCAGGTCCCATTAAAGGATTGAGCGACCTGTCAAAAATGGTGAATAAAGTGGCCAAAGGCGGTGCCAATGCTGTACTGGGGCACATGGGTTTACCCAAGTACGGCCACCGTGGTTACGGCAGGGATGTGGGACTGATCATACACCTGTCAGCGTCCACTTCACTGGGCCCTGACCCCAACCATAAGGTACTGGTCACTTCAGTGGAAGAGGCAATAAAAGTAGGAGCAGATGCAGTATCAGTGCATATTAACATTGGTGCCGATGATGAGGCAGAGATGCTGCAGGGACTGGGCATGATCGCCAGCAAATGCGATGAATGGGGCATGCCACTTGTAGCAATGACGTATCCAAGGGGACCAAAAGTCGATTCCGAACATGATGTAGAGTACGTCAGGCATGCCGCCAGGGTAGGTGCCGAACTTGGCGCAGATATCGTCAAGACAAATTATACCGGAGACCCGGAATCGTTTCGGGAAGTGGTTGACGGCTGCCCTGTACCAATCGTTGTAGCCGGAGGGCCCAGGATGGAGACCGAGCATGACCTTTTACAGATGGTATATGATTCCATACGCTCAGGCGGGCGGGGTGTGGCAATAGGAAGGAACGTGTTCCAGGCAGATGACCCGGTGGCCCTGGTGGGAAAAATATCAAAAGTTGTGCATAACGGATATACAGTTGACGAGGTCTATGGATAGTATGTCCACAACAGATCTTTCGATACAACTTAACGGGCTTGAACTGGAAAACCCGACAATACTGGCGGCAGGTATTCTTGGCACTACAGGAGCCTCACTGAAACGTATGGCCGGGGAAGGTGCGGGTGCTGTGGTCACAAAGTCCATAGGCTCCGAACCAAAGGAAGGCCACCCGAACCCTACCATGCTCAAACTTGATTGTGGGTTCCTGAATGCAATGGGCCTGCCTAATCCGTCATACAGGGATTTCAGGGAAGAACTTTCTGTTGCCAGTGAAGGCGGCGTTCCTGTGATCGCCAGCGTTTTTGGGGCACATCCTGAAGAGTTTGCAGAAATAATTTCCGGACTGGACGGTGCCAGTGCCAGTGCCAGTGCCTACGAATTAAATGTGAGCTGCCCCCATGCCAGCGGTTACGGAACTGTAGTTGGTACTGACCCGGTACTGGTGGAAGAGATCACCAGGGCTGCCAAACAGACAACCGATGCACCGGTATGGGTCAAGCTCACCCCGAATGTCACAGATATCGTGGAGATCGGTGAGGCTGCGAGCAGGGGTGGAGCCGATGCTGTTGTAGCTATCAATACGGTGCGGGGCATGGCGATAGATATCCATAGCGGGTATCCAATCCTGGGCAACCTGTACGGGGGCCTTTCCGGGCCTGCAGTACGTCCGGTGGCTGTAAAATGCGTATACGATCTGTACAAAGCACTGGATATTCCGGTCATAGGTGTGGGAGGTATCGGAAGCTGGCAGGATGCTGTGGAGATGATGATGGCCGGGGCCTCGGCGGTACAGGTGGGCTCTGCTGTTTATGACAATGTCAATATTTTCAGTGAGATAACCAGTGGATTGTCCGCTTACCTGAAGTCCAGTGAATATGGTCCGGACGATATAACCGGACTTGCCCACAGGAAGGTGGGACTGTGAGACCGGTAAATGCGGTAATAACACAGATTATCAGGGAGACCCCTTCCATAATTACTCTCAGGACCGATATTGAACTGGATGCTGCACCCGGCCAGTTCGTAATGGTATGGGTCAGGGGCCTGGATGAAATCCCGATGGCCCTGTCATACCCGGGCAGCATCACTGTGCAAAGGGTGGGCGAGGCTACTGAGGCACTGTCACGGCTGGATGTGGGCGATAGTGTTGGCATCAGGGGGCCGTTCGGGAACGGATTTGAAGTAAAAGGAGAAGGCGATGGGGATGGGAAAGGGAATAAGATAATGATCATTGCGGGTGGCGTGGGTGGTGCACCCCTGCTGCCATTGGCACAGCAAGCCCGGTCCAGTGGCCTGGATGTTACTACCCTGATAGGAGCCAGGACAGCGGATGAACTGCTTTTCGAGGAACATTTCTCAAAATGCGGTGCACTCAGTATAGCTACTGATGATGGAAGTAAAGGTCATCATGGGTTTATAACAGGAGCAATGGACCAGTTCAATCTGGCCGGATTTGACCAGTTTTATATCTGCGGTCCTGAGTTGATGATGAAAAGCGTGCTGGATATTCTCCAGGCAGCAGGGCTTGAGGCAATGGCACAATTAAGTCTTCACAGGTATTTCAAGTGTGGTATAGGTGTTTGTGGCGCATGTACTATTGATCCATCGGGTCTGCGGGTGTGCAGGGACGGCCCGGTGTTAAGTGGTGATCTGCTCATAAAAAGTGAATTGGGAAAGTACCACAGGGATGCCACAGGAAAAAAGATAATGTTTTAGATATTTAGTTGATTCATGTTAGTGTAATAGGTAGTGAAATAATATGATGGGCAGATTCAGGTTAGATGATGAAGTGTTTGCCGGCACTGTTAAAGGTGACAGAGTTATCGTGGAACAGGGGCTGTATTGTGATACTTATACCCTGGATGAACTGGAGACACTCCCCCCTGTAACCCCGGGCAAGATCGTATGTGTGGGATTGAATTACATCGACCATGCCAGGGAACTTGATATGGAACTGCCCGGTTGTCCTATTATCTTCCTGAAACCTCCTTCTGCTGTTATCGGGCATCGTGATATGATCGTCTATCCTCCCGAGTCCCGGCATGTGGATTATGAGGCTGAACTGGCAGTTGTGATCGGTAAGCAGTGCAAAAACGTACCTGCCACGCACGCAGGTGATGTGATACTTGGATATACCTGTTTTAACGATGTAACGGCCCGCGATATCCAGCAGGAAGATGGCCAATGGACCAGGGCGAAGAGCTTTGATACTTTTGCACCGGTTGGCCCGTTTGTGGTCATGGCCGAAAATGTGGATATATCAAATGCATACATCCGTTCCAGGGTCAACGGCCGGTTAAGGCAGGATTCCAGTGTAGATAATATGATTTTCGATATCCCGGCACTGATCGAATTTATTTCACATATCATGACGCTGGAAAAGGGTGATGTCATAGCTACCGGCACGCCAGCAGGTGTGGGCCAGCTTAATCATGGGGATACGGTGGAGATAGATATAGAGGGCGTGGGTACTTTGGAAAATGAGGTTGTTAAGGCCTAAACTTCATCATTGGGTTTTATCTTCAGGTTGAGTTTTACCTTCGGATTGTGTTTTATCTTCAGATTGTATTTCATCTCCAGGTTGGTTTTCATCCTCTGCCTGGGCCCCGGCCTTTTCTTCAATCTCCTGGTTTCCAGATTCGGTTATTACCTCGAATCCCGTATACGTCCTGTATATAGCCAGCATGAAACCGTAAGCAGCAGGGCCGATTATTATCCCCATGGCACCAACCACGAACAGTGGAGCAGTAAAGGACAGCAGTGTTATGATTGGATGGATATTTCCATGCTGCATCATCAGCCTGGGCCTGATTATGTTGCCGGGAATGGTTTCAAGGAACAACCAGCCAAATATTACTATCACTATGGCCGTTACCGGTTCATCTACAATGTAATAATAGATGGCTGCCGGTACATAGAATGTGCCCGGTCCGACAATTGGCAGCAGGGCCAGGACTGCAATGACAGCACCCCACATTATAGGATATGGTACACCGAGAAACATCAGGCCGATGCCGCCGATTATTCCTGTCAGCACGCAAACGACTAGGTAAACATTGAAAAGACTGTTGTATATACCATTCAGGTGCTGCAGGAATTCCCTGACGATCTCTACCCTGTTGGAAGGCAGGATGTCAATGAATGTCTCAACTATATTTTCACCGTCTATGAGCAGGTAATAAAGTAAAAATACCACTACACCCAGTTGCATTGCAAAAATCGCAATATTGGATATGAAATTCAACACAACACGCTGGACATTGTTTACTATGAACAGTATGGCGGAAGATGCCGAACTGGAAAGGTTGGATTTCATGTTTTCCTGTATGGTATCCGGGATGTACTTTCCGATCAGTTCCATGCCATAATCTATCAGCATATTTATGTCGGTTTGCAGGGCATCAGGTTCGAATTTTGACAGTTCCGAACCCAGGATGAATATGATGTTCAAGAACACGCCTATAAAAATTAATGCCACAATAGTGATGGTCAGGACCGCCGTGATCTGCCGGTTCTTGATCCTGGTAATTTTCCGAAGCTTTTTATCCAGGGGCCGCAGTATAAATGCACAGAATATGCTAAATATAATCACATTTACGAATACCCATGAAAGATAGATGATCAAAAGAGCAACTGCTATAATCAATATGCCCACAATCAGTGTGAAACGTTTTCTGTCCAGCGGGCCAGTCATAACCTATAAATGATTCTACTGATTCAAAAGTTTTTCTGATGCTTTTACGATAAGTATAAAATGAATCATGATATTAATAGAAATAACAATGATAGACCTTCATACTCATTCAATATTCAGCGACGGTGAACTGCTTCCAAGCGAACTTGTTCGCAGGGCCGTGGTACACGGTTATACTGCCATTGCTATTACGGACCATGTGGATTTTACTAATATTGAGTATGTACTGGACGGGATCAGGAAAACCAGGTATCTTGAAGAGGTCTGGGATATCAGGGTACTTGCAGGAGTTGAGATAACCCATGTACCCCCGCAGAAGATATCGGCACTGGTTGATCTTGCACGTGAACTGGGCTCTGAGATAGTCGTGGTACACGGGGAGACACTTGTCGAGCCTGTGCTGCCCGGGACGAACAGGGCAGCCATCGAGGCAGGGGCCGATATACTGGCGCACCCGGGATTGATCTCTAGGGAGGATGCTATGCTGGCAGCCAAACTGGGGGTTTGCCTTGAGATCACTGCGCGTTGCGGGCACAACCGGGCCAACGGTCATGTGGTAAGAATGGCCAAAGAGGTTGGGGCAGATATGATAGTTGGTACTGATTCCCATTCACCAGGGGATCTGGTCACTGATGAAGAGGCGCTTAAGATCGCTATGGGTGCGGGGTTAAGTGAAAAACATGCACGGGATGTATTATTCTCAAAACCTTTAAATCTGATAAACACCAGATAATATAGTACTTGCGATAACTTTATATAATATCACTGGCGTATTTACATTACTATTATTGAGGTGTATTATTGAAAATATTAGGAACGGTTTTACATACTTCAAGTCATAAAAACTTAATTGTCAGAGGGGATAAAACAAATAAGGCTGGTAACAAGAAGTTATTCAGGATAAATAACCTAGTTTTTGACAGGAAAAATACGAAGATCGGAAAGGTCAATGACGTGTTCGGGCCTGTGGACCAACCGTATTTTTCTGTAAGGGTTTTTAAGAATGTGGCCGGAGAAAACCTGAGGGGTTTCAAAGGCAAGCACGTATATGTGAAATAATTGCAAAGTGGTTGCAGTTTTTTACATGGATGATAATGATAATATTAGATTAATAATAACATTGAAGCAGAGGGATTAGTACTAAATGCCTGAATTAGAAAAAGAAGTAGAGGTTGAGAAGTCTGAGAGAAGTAAAATACGTGAGAGTATCAAGCTCAGAAAGGAAAAGGAAAAGGTCGGATCATTCGAGAAGCCTACTATAGAATGTCCCGAGTGCGGTAGCCGCAGTCTGGTACAGGATTATGAGCGGGCGGAACTTATATGTAACGAATGCGGTCTTGTGGTGGATTCCGAGTTCATTGACCAGGGACCCGAATGGAGAGCGTTCGACCATGACCAGCGTATGAAAAGAAGCAGGGTGGGCGCGCCGATGACCTATACCATTCACGACAAGGGCCTGTCAACCATGATCGACTGGCGAAACCGCGATTCTTACGGTAAATCCATATCATCAAAAAGCAGGGCCCAACTCTACAGGCTGCGAAAGTGGCAGCGTCGCATCAGGGTCAGCAATGCTACTGAGAGGAATTTAGCTTTTGCATTATCAGAACTGGACAGGATGGCCAGTGCACTGGGCCTGTCCCGGAATGTGCGGGAAACTGCGGCTGTGGTATATCGCAAGGCTGTTGACATGAACCTGATCAGGGGCCGGAGTATTGAGGGTGTGGCAGCTTCTGCACTGTATGCAGCCTGCAGGCAGTGTAATGTACCAAGGACGCTGGACGAGATCGCTGAAGTATCCAGGGTCAGCCGCAAGGAGATCGGCCGTACATACCGGTTCATTTCCAGGGAACTGGGCCTGAAACTCATGCCCACCTCACCCATTGACTATATCCCAAGGTTCTGCTCCGGCCTGAACCTGCATGGTGAAGTGCAGTCCAAGGCTGTGGAGATCCTGAGGCAGGCGGCAGAGAAGGAACTCACCTCCGGGCGCGGACCTACGGGTGTGGCTGCGGCAGCCATCTATATTTCAAGCATACTGTGCGGCGAGCGCAGGACCCAGC
>DUIM01000105.1 GCA_013330355.1 Methanosarcinales archaeon | reverse complement strand
GCCTTGAACAGCGCCTCGATCTTATGGTGGTCGTTCTCACCTTCCACTTTCATATGCACATTGATGCCTGCATTGCTTACAAGGGACTCAAAAAAATGCCTTGTCATCTGGGTACCGAAATCACCCACTTTCTGGCTCATGAAGCGTGCATCAAAAACAAGGCAACTCCTGCCCCCAAGGTCCAGCGCTACCTCTGCCAGTGCTTCATCCATAGGTATCCTCGCTTCCCCGAACCTCACAATCCCCTTCTTGTCACCCAGCGCCTTTTCAAGGGTTTTTCCAAGCACGATACCCACATCCTCAATAGTATGGTGCTCATCCACATGTATATCACCAGTGGCATTTATGGTCAGGTCAAGTCCGCCGTGCCTGGTCAGTGAAGTCAGCATGTGGTCAAAAAAAGCGATACCGGTATCTATATCAGCAGACCCGCTGCCGTCCAGGTTAAGTTTCATTCCAATTTCGGTCTCCCTGGTCTTACGTTTCTGTTTTGCAATTCTCATATCCCGACATCCTGATTTTTTCAATGTATATAAAGTTGTATCTAAAGTATAATTTCCTGCACCCTTAAATAGTTAACAATATCACTCTTTAAGTATAAAGCCGCAGGTCTAAGCCGCACATCTCCTATCCATGTGCCGCAGCAATAGCCTCTGGCAGGGTCAACCGGCCTGTGTACAGAGCACTGCCAATTACCGCGGCCTCAGCACCCGTTTCCTTGATCATCCTGATATCATCAACTGTAGTGATCCCACCCGCTGCCACTACCGGTATGTTCACAGCCTCTACAAGTTCCAGAGTGGGTTTTGGGTCCACACCCCGCAGCAGCCCCTCGGTATCGATATTAGTGAACAGGATACTACCCGCCCCCACCATCTCCAGCTGCCTCCCCAGTTCAGGTGGTGAGAAATCGGACGTCTTTGCCCAGCCGTGGGTGGTCACCATGCCGTTTTTTGCATCAAGCGAGACCATGATATGCTCCTTCCCGTGAAGATCAGCCATCTCCCTGACAAAATCAGGATCGTTCACAGCGGCAGTGCCGATGATCACCCTGTCCACACCTGCACCCACCAGATCCCCCACATCCCGGGAAGTGCGTATACCACCTCCGACTTCTACCCTTACATCAGTGGCATCGACTATCCTTTCAACAACCTGCGCATTGATCCTCTTACCCTCTATGGCACCATCCAGGTCAATGAGATGCAGTGTCTGTGCCCCTTCATCGATCCACCTGAGCGCCTCTGCAATGGGATCATCCAGTGAGACCAGTTCGGTCCCTGGTACACCCTGCACCAGTTGCACACATCTTCCACCTCTGAGATCCACTGCCGGTATCACTTCGAATTTCATTTCCCTCATTGCCCTATATTTCCACTGCAATAAATTAAAATTTTCGATTCTCCTCTTCACACCACGCCCACTAACATCAACACAGCAACCAGGCACATTGCACCCGACGCATCTACAATACTTGACATCATGGGAATACTGTGGTTATCAGGGTCCAGCCTGAGCTTATGTGCAGTGATGGCAACATAATATCCTACCAGATTCACGATTGTAACTGCGATCAGGCCAGCCGAAGTGCTGATAAAGATCATGGTTCCAATATCCGGGGAGCCAATCCCTATCAGTATACTGGCCGCATAAGCCGATACCCCGACAAGGGGGAACACCACCAGTGAATAGATATAGATCAGCAGGAAGTTTGGAATAATCTGTTTACCAGGAAATATACCAGGATCGAACATACCAGTATGCAGCATCGAGGACAGCCTGGATGTAAGTATCCCTCCAAGTGCATTATTATCCTCCAGAAACAGGGGTACCATCACAAGCAGGGCAGGCAGCATTAAAAAGCCATCAAGTCTTGAATTTATTATCAATCCGGCAAGAGTGCTCATGAACCCGGCTACCATCAGCATAGGAACACTTTCGTAGATTATACCCCGCATGATGTCAAAGCCTGACCTTATTGTCAACAACAGGCATGTTGCGGCCAGTACGCCGAACAGGATGAACAGGATAGTGTGGTATCCTGAAGAATTACCGCCGATCAATATCACGGCCAGGAACAGTGCGGGAAGGGTCACCATATCCCCTGCTGCTGTAATTATTGGCGCACTCATATTATCGATATCCCACCCCCGCTTATGGCCGGTCACCGCAACTCCCACCGTGATAAGGAGTACGAAAAAACTTGAGATGATCCCCCCTATCATGGAGATCAGCACGAACTCTACCAGGCCGATACTTTCTATTTTCAGCAGGAGAGCAAAACCCCAGGCCATGAGACCCAGTGCAAAGGAGATTAAAATAGTATTGATCATCGAGGCATAGATATTCTGGCTCAGGATGCTGTAAGGTTTTAGCGATGTGCTGAACATACCTGTATGCAGCGCCGTACCAAGCCGTGATCCCATTGCCCCGAAGATATTTCCCCTCATACCTATGGCAGGGGTGATGAGAAGTATCAGGCCGGGCATCAATTCCAGCACTCCAGTCATCTTGCCCAGTACCATCCCTGCTACAAGGCTCATGAGACTCATGAGTAAAAGACCTGAAAAACCTTCCTTTAATGTGGAAGGAGTAATATGATATCTGAGAGATGCGGCAAATGATATTTCATTGATGGTATCTTCCTCAAAATCTTGCAAAATTTATCCCTCATCGGTGGTTTTATGTATCGTTAACATAAATAGACTGCTGTTTAGGTAGATTTATTATGCCAAATAAGATCAAACATTGTTCCCTTAATATGAAAGAACTGCTTGTGGGAATGAAAGATACTTCTGAACTTATGCTGGATCTGGCTTATTCTGCTGTTATCTATGACGATGATGATATAGCAGAAGAAGTGATACGTCTGGAAGAGAAAATGGATACTCTTGAATACCACATGAAGATCACTGCCATGCAGGCCGCCCGCCGTATAGATGAAGCACACCAGCTTTCCGGTGTGTTGAAAGCCGCATCGGCAGCAGAGAACATTGCCAATGCCGCAGGTGATATCGCAAATATCGTGCGGCTGAAGATGGGTATTCCTACTGAACTGAAGGCTGATATCAGGGAAGCCGAGGAAACGGTTACAAGAGTAACTATCGAACCGGACAGCCCTGTGATCGGAAAGACACTGGGTGAACTGAAACTTGAGACCGAAACAGGTATGGGTGTGATAGCCATACGCCAGGGTTCTTCCTGGATATATGATGTGGAAAAGGACACGACAATCCTGTCCGGTGACATACTGTTTGCAAGGGGTCATGATGAAGGACTGCCTATTTTTACAGAATTCGTTACAGGTAAACCCTTTGTAAAGCGTGATTATACACCCACTGAGCCTATTGAAGACCTTGAAAAGGCAGTAGACATTGTTGTGGAAATGAAGAACAAGTCTGAACTTTCTGTAGGGCTTGCATATTCTGCTGTTTTATTCTACAATAAGGACCTTGCTAATGAGGTAGAAATCCTGGAAAAAGAGATGGACCAAATGAAATACGAACTCCAGCACTGGGTACTTGAGAGCGCCAGGCATGTGGAGGACGTTGATATTCTCAGGGGCCTGCTCCACCTGGCCAATGCCTCGGAGTTCATCTCTGATGCTGCTTATGAGATCGCTGATATTGTGCTTCGGGATATCGAACTACACCCTATATTCATGATGGCGGTCAGGGAGTCTGATGAGGTAATGACCAAGATCAATGTGGCTGACTGTTCTCCCATTGTCAATATGACCCTTGGTGAACTGAAACTTGAGACTGAGACCGGCATGCATGTAATGGCAATAAAAAGAGGTAGCCGGTGGATTTACAGGCCCGGTTCAAAAACGAAGATAATAAGTGATGATATACTGATCGCCAGGGGTTCGCGTGACTGTGAGACCCAGCTATTCGAGATGACGGCCTGTCATGTTGAACCGGGTGAACAATAAACCTGTATTTCAAAGATCCTCTGAAAACAGATAGCAACCAAACTGATTAGCATAATACTCATAAAATGATTTATCATTAGGCTATCGATTTCCCTATCAAGTGCCGATATTCGAGCGCTGGACAAACGAATCCTTCACCTGCGTTCCGATATTGTCACCGTAGTGGTAGAAGTTCTGGACGATGCTGTCATTAATGTATCTTTGATTTCTTCGCGCCGCCAACGACCTCGATCTGCACGGCGTATTTCAATTCTTTGACACCTTCACCATAGAAGCGCACTACGCCGTTGACAGTGGTTTCATTTCTTATGTTTTACTCATAAGAAATGTAAAGATACAATTT
>DUIM01000072.1 GCA_013330355.1 Methanosarcinales archaeon | reverse complement strand
TTTCATGAACCATGGCAGGATAATCCTTGAAGGACCCCCCGGGGATGTCAGGCAGGACCCCAGGGTACTGGATGCATATCTGGGGGATGGGGCATGAGCATACTCCGGGTGGAAGGGGTAGTGTCAGGCTATACAGACATAGATATCTTAAACGGAGTATCCATTCATATTGAAAAGGGCGAGATAGTCTCCATTATCGGGCCCAATGGTGCAGGCAAGTCCACGTTGCTTAAGACCATTATCGGGATGCTAAAGCCCAGGAGCGGTAGTATACTTTTTGAAGGGCAGGACATTGCAGGTATGAACACACATAATATCGTGGCCAAAGGTATGGGATTTGTACCCCAGGAAAAGAATACATTCCCATCCCTGAGTGTTATGGAAAACCTGGAGATGGGCGCTTTTCTTAAGGATGAGATCGGTGATGTTTTAGATGAGGTGTTTGACATCTTTCCGGTACTTCGGGATAAGAAGCACCAGAGAGCTACCACTTTAAGTGGTGGTGAGATCAAGATGCTGGCCATGGGAAGGGCAATGATGCCCGAGCCCCAAGTACTACTGCTGGACGAGCCTACAGCAGGGCTGTCCCCGAAGTTAAGGGAAGTCGTGTTTGAGAAGATAATGGATATTAACGGCACAGGGACCACCATCCTGATGGTGGAACAGAATGCTAAAAAGGCGCTGTCTATATCCCGCAGGGGTTACGTGCTGGAGATGGGGGAGAACAGGTTTGAAGGCGAAGGCTCAACCCTGCTGGAAGATGAAAATATCCTGAAACTTTATTTAGGTGGGTAAAAAAAGAAAAAGAAAAAAGAGAGAACCGATCACCCAAGATCGATTGAATCTCCCCATTCTACGCTACCGTTATCTGCTACCTGCCACTTGGCATAATATGCTGTGGTAATATCGCCGTTGTCATCAAAGTTTACATCACCGGAAGCTCCCTGGTAGTTGATATCTGTTCCTTCCCGAATCAACCTGAGACCCTCGGCAATGCTTGTAACTTCTACACCTGGCGGATTGGATATGGCCCTGATATTATCCCGTATTGCGGTTCCGTTGGCACTTCCTGCTTTCTCGATGGCCAGGGCAATGACTGCCGCTGCATCATAGGAGTTAACAGTGAAAGTAGTAGTTTCGGTCCCGTATTTTGCTACATAGGCATCATTGAATGTCTGGTATGCCGGCCCTGTGACCCCGGGATCGGGTGAAGTACCCTTGAAGCCTGCAATGATATAATTGCCGTCTACATCCTTACCTACAGATCCAGCCAGGGATTCATCTTTCAATCCTTCTGACAACAGCCATTCGGTATTGTCCATGGCACCTTTTTCATATGCAGCCTTCAGTATCAAACTGCCGGTTTCCGGATAAGAGATTAAAATAATGACTTCAGGTTCGTTCTTGACTGCCTGTTCGACCTCGGAATTGAACATGGTGGCCTGTGGGTCGTATTTTACCCTGTCCAGTATCTCTCCACCCATGCTTTCAAACTCCTTTACAAATACTGTTTCAAAACCTACACCATACGCATTGTTCAGTACAAGAGTGCAGGCTGTTGTATAGCCTTCATCTACTGCCAGTATTGCCATGGCTTTGCCCTGGAGGGCATCTGACGGGACGGTTCTGAAGTAGAAGTCATTGTCTTCATACGTGGTAAAGTCAGGCGCAGTATTGGAAGGTGATATCTGGACCACGTTGTTACTTGTGGTTATGTCAATGAATGACAGGCTTATGCTGCTGCCTGCTGCCCCTATGATCGCAGGAACTTTATCTATCTTGACAAGTTTATTGGCAGCATCCACTGCTGCTATCTCTGAGGTCTGGGAATCCTCATTGATCATTGTTACTTGTTTTCCCAGCAATCCGCCGTTCGCATTCACTTCTTCGATCGCAAGTTTAGCTGCATTTTCCATAGGTCCGCCGTATGGGGAAAGATCGCCAGTGATCGACAATAATGTACCGATTTTTACCTCCTCTGTATCAGTACACCCTGAAAATGTAACTATTGCAACGATGAACATTATTGCAATTAATCCTTTAGCATGTGATTTTAACAAAATCTATTCCTCCTTAAATCATCCTGGAAGTAATCATCCTGTAAGAGTTCTTCCTAATGTTTTTTGGGTTGGGCTTTTTACTTAAAGTTATCGTTTTTTTTATTTGTTTAGCTGCCTAACTCTAATCAGTGTTCAGTCGTTTACGTATAGAGGCTGTCCGGTAATTTAAAATCTGAATAAAAGGAAAAAAAAAACATCAATGCCAATTATATATCATAGTCCCTATACCCGAATCAGTTAATAATTCCAGCAGGATACTGTGGGACTTGCTACCGTCTATGATATGGACTTTTTCAACACCCTGTTCTACCGCAACTGCTGCCGAGCGTATCTTGGGTATCATACCACCGGCAATGGTGCCTTCCCTGATCATATCCTCAATCTGGTCCAGCCGGATCCGGGATATGCGACTGGCAGCATCATCCGGGTTGCTCAATACTCCGGGTACGTCGGTCATGAGCAAGAGTTTTTTAGCCTTCAGGGCTGCGGCAATGTCTCCGGCAACAGTATCTGCATTGATATTCAGGCTGTTACCCTTATCATCCACTGCTATGGGTGCCACAACCGGTATGTAGTCCTTTTCGGCTGCTATCATTAGTATCTCGGGATTGATGACCTCTATATCTCCCACCCAGCCCAGGTCCACCTCGTGCTCCCTGCCTTCAAAGGTGACACGCTGGATATCCTTTTTCTTAGCCATAATAAGCCCGCCGTCCTTACCTGAGAGTCCCAGCCCCTTTCCGCCATAGGTGCCTATCAGGGATACGATCCTGGTGTTGATGTTGCCAACTAACACCATACGTGCGATCTCCAGTGTCTCATCATCGGTTATGCGTAACCCTGCCACGAACTCGCTTTTTTTCCCCATCTTTTCCATCTTTTGGGTAATCTCGGGACCGCCCCCGTGTACGAGCACGGGATGGATGCCTACATAACGCAGGAGTACCACGTCCTGAACTATATCTGACATGATGGCGGGGTCAACCATGGCATGTCCTCCTACTTTTATTATCATGATGGAATCATGGAACTCTCTAATATACGGAAGGGCTTCTATCAATACCTGCTCACGGTTAATTTTCATGGTTCTGGAGACTCCTGTTTTTCCAGGGTTAATACGCATTGGTGGCATATAAAGGTTTAATATTAGGTTTAATAGTAGGAAACTATTCAGCCATATGGCGTCAATCCAGCATCTGTAAATAACATCTATTTTTGTCGGCCTTGCACATAAATTAATTTTTTAATAAGTACACAATACAATGAAACATCAAACCGTTAACTATTTATACTGTAACTAACTTACCGTATATTATGTTTTTAGCATCGATATTCAAAGAAAAAACCAGCGATAATGAAAAAGGCGTAATGATAGCATTCAGAAATAAACCAAAAACCCCAACCAAAGACTTAAAGCGGTTTTGTAATCGTTTATACGGTTACAAAGACCATTCCCAGAAAGGAAAATATCTCTATCAAAGAAAAGGACTTCTTGACGAAATTCCTCATATTCTAATAAATCCAATAAGAAGCGTAGTAATCATCAAGAAAAAAGATGCT
>DUIM01000067.1:6319-7932 GCA_013330355.1 Methanosarcinales archaeon | reverse complement strand
GGGCCAGAGTCAAGGTAAGGGTAAGGACCAGCCCCAGCGTTCGCTGACCGATTTCTGAATCAAAATATCGATAACATCAATAACACCGACTGATCCATAACTAAAAAAACGATGAATATGGACCTCACATACTGGTATCTCTTCCCGGTAGGATTGGTCATTGCCACCCTTGCAATGTCTGCCGGCATTTCAGGTGCCAATTTCTGGATCCCGGTATACCTGATCTATGTTGAGCTTGACCCGCGTGTCACTTTCTGGCTGGCACTTATTACCATGATATTCGGGTTCGGGAGCGGAGTGGTTAGGAACATCCACCAGGGGACTGTGAACTGGTACCTTGTCAGGCAATACCTTATCCCCACGATACCAGGCGCTGTTATCGGCTCCCTGCTGAGCTTTCATGTCAATGGCGAAGTCCTGGTATTTATTTTTGGTTCCTTTATTTTCATATACGGAAGCTTCATGTTAAAATCCAGCATCTCCTCCCCGAAAGCACCGGTCAGGCACAATAAGATCTTCCGGGGTGTGGGGTTTTTAGCCGGATTCCTGAAGGGTTTTATTGCCACGGGCCTGGGTAAGTTGATAGTGCCAGGTATGTGGAATCATGAAAAAGTCAGCCAACCATCTGAAGTGATAGGCTCAGCCATCGTCATCATTTTTATCGTAAATATTGTGGCCGCCCTGACCAGGATGAACCACGATTTTGTGAGCTTACTGATGGATAACAGCAATACATTGTCCAGTGTTTTGGTATTTGTACTCCCGTCAGTGGTTGTCGGGGGGCAGATAGGACCACGGATCATAAAGGATGTAAATACCGATCACCTGAAGGTCTATATTTCATTAATATTGATATTTGTTAGCCTGCTTATATTTTCCAGGTTGTGGCTCTGAATTTACAGCAGGCTGCTTTTGTCGCAGCAATGTCAAATTGACCCTGTATTGTTGAAAAGCGTTACACGAGTCGAAGGTTTGCTCTTCGTATTCTTTCTCGCCATGCTTATACGGGCTCTTATAACATCGAATTTCATCGGTTATGGTTCCGGAGTACATTAGTACAAACTTTCCAGACCGAACTCCTGGCTAAACAGGTTGAAGTAATTAGGTTGGCTGGAGTGCCACTTGAAGAATAATACCAGGATGAATAACAAGGGCAAAATAAATTCAGACTTTAGCAATTTTAAAGTTGCGGAAAATAGGTCTCATCCATCTCTGCTCTTATTTTCAGACCTTTTCTGTCGTACTTACAATAAAATTTTACCATCACTTAACAAAAAAAAGAATTAAACGTACCCCGCAGGGTACGTTTTATTGTATATTTACACTTACATCATAGGGGGCATTCCGCCCATACCGGGAGGCATACCGCCGCCCATCATCTCTGGTGGCATCTCGCCTTCTCCGCCGCCAGTGGATGCAATTACATCATCGATCCTCAGTATCATGACCGCCGACTCGGTGGCGCTGTTTATAGCCTGGGTCTTTACCCTTAGAGGCTCGACAACACCCTTGTCCATCATGTTGATGACATCACCGGTATATACGTCCAGGCCTGCATTCTTGTTACCTTTTTCATGCTGGGACTTTAGTTCCACCATCATGTCGATGGGGTC
>DUIM01000067.1:0-5935 GCA_013330355.1 Methanosarcinales archaeon | reverse complement strand
GCCAGTTGTTCCCTGCCTTTTAGTGTGGCAGCATACTCACTCAGCCTGAGAGACAGTTCCACTTCGGGACTGCCGCCGCCTGCTACCAGTTTCTCATCTTCGATGACAACTCCGACCACACGCAGTGCATCTTCAAGTGCGCGTTCAAGACTGTCCACAACATGTTCCGTACCGCCGCGGATGATAATGCTTACAGCCTTTGGGTTCTTGCAACCGGTGATGAAAAGCATGCTATCGCCGCCTATCTTCTTCTCTTCTGCCATGTCTGCATGTCCCAGGTCTGATTCAGAGATCTCGTCAATATTAGTGACCATAGCACCGCCTGATGCCCTGGATAATTTCTCCATGTCACTCTTCTTGACACGCCTTACAGCCAGGATACCTGCCTTTGACATATAATGCTGTGCCATATCATCAATACCTTTCTGGCAGACCACTACGTTGGCGCCGGAATTGATGATATTATCCACCATATTCTTAAGCATTTTTTCTTCCTGGTCCAGGAACAACTGGAGCTGGTCAGGGGATGTGATATTGATCTCTGCGTCCACCTCGGTCTTCTTGAACTCCACAGGTTCACTGATCATGGCTATCTTTACATCTTTCACCACTTTAGGCATATTGGGATGCACGCGCTCTTTATCAATGACCATGCCTTCAATTAGTTCCGAATCCACAATGCTGCCGCCGACCTTTTTCTCTATCTTGATATTATCAATATCAACTACTTTCTTACCGCCCTCTATCTCGACAACGGATTTTACTGCCTTAACCACCAGTTTTGACAATTTATCCTTGGAGCTCTCAGCGCCTTTGCCTGTCATCGCAGTTTCAGAGATCTTCAAGAGCAGGTCTTCATCGTCCTCTGTTATTGTTCTCTCAATGGTTTTCAGTATTTCAGATGTCCTCTCGGCTGCCAGCCTGTATCCACTGGCAATAATTGTGGGATGTACATCCTGGTCCAGCAGGTCCTCTGCTACCTTAAGAAGTTCTCCCGCCAGTACAGCGGCAGTCGTGGTGCCGTCGCCCACTTCATCGTCCTGGGTCTTGGCTACTTCTACGACCATCTTGGCTGCCGGATGCTCTATATCCATCTCTCTCAGGATCGTAACACCATCATTAGTAATTACCACATCTCCCAGGCCGTCTACAAGCATTTTATCCATGCCCTTCGGACCGAGAGTAGTCCTCACGGCATTGGCTACTGCCTTGGCTGCCATGATGTTATTGTTCTGGGCTTCCCTGCCCTTGGAACGCTCAGTTCCTTCTCTTAATATAAATATCGGCTGTCCACCTAATTGTGCTGCCATAATTTGATTAACCTCCTAAATAGATTAGGTGCTACTGAGTGTTTGTAGTTCTATAAAAAACTTTTGTTCAATGGATTTTTATTAAATGTTACACTGCTAATGGAAAGTTCCATAAAAAAATCCGTAATCATTATGTTTTATCACAGAAAACAATTATAACATAATACTATTGAACTATGAACTGGTTCAGGTTGAAATATCATCCTTTCTTATTGTCCTGACCGGCAGCACACAATCATCGATCCAGTCAAGGTAATCCCTTGAACCCCCGTCAATGCTGAATGAAATTATACACGGAACAGTATAACTATGCATTTCCTTAACCATGATTTCAATGTTCTCAAGCTGTTCATATGTGGTCTTAATGATCATGGCCACCTCGTTATCCTCCCGGACACCGTCCCACCTGTAGATAGATATAACCGGAAACATATTTACGCTAGCGGCAAGCTTTTCCTTCACAAGCCTTCCTGCGATTAATTTTGCCTCTTCCATGCTGCCAGTGGTGATATATACTATAGAGAACATGATAATCCCATCTTAAACTATACATTTAAGTTTAAAAAACTTATGATTAATAATAATATCTAATATGGAGACCCTTTTATTTGAACGAGGTAAACCCCCTTTTATCTTTTATTGAATCATATTGGGAGATCCTGCTGATATTTGCAGTATACTGGCAGTCCATTCTGATCTTGAAGAAATATGGAATACTTGAACGGTTCAATATCAGCAACCATGGCCCGCTATTAATGATTCGGACTACAAAGGGACAGAAATTCCTTGACAGGGTTGCCAGCGCAAAAAGTTTCTGGAGGCTATTTGGAGATGCAGGCATTCCAGTTATGCTATTCGGAATGTTTTTGATGTTCGCCCTGATAATATTCTCTGATATTGCAATGGTGGCCTCGTTATATGAACAGACCACGCCAGTCCCCAGTGAGATGCATGAACTCAGGAATATATTCCTTATTCCTGGTATAAATGAGTTCATCCCTGTTGTATGGGGCATTATCGGATTGATCATTACCCTGGTGGTCCATGAATTCTCCCATGCTATTATGAGCAAAGCCGAGGATATCAAGGTTAAGTCAATGGGGCTTATCCTTGTACTGATACCAATCGGGGGGTTTGCAGAACCCGATGAAGAACAACTCTTCGGTAAACGGGATAAGCATGAAGGGGGCAAAAATGAAGAAACATCCCACCAAAAGACTGCAACCCGTCGACAAAGGGTCAGGATACTGACAGCCGGTGTAATGGCAAATTTTGTCACCGCATTTGTGGCGTTTGTACTGTTCTTCATTGTAATAGGTAGCATTGCACCAGTGTCCAATGTGGTGATCACTGATGTGGTTCCAGGATCACCTGCTGCTGATGTCGGATTAACTGAGATGACCGTGGTAACCCACATAAACGATCAGAAAATCGAGAACGGATCGGCTTTCCACATGCATATTGCTTCACTTCCTTTTGGTGAAGTCTTCAAGCTGGGTATTAAAAAAGATGGCAAGACCAGTGAAGTGTTACTGATGCCTGATATGAAGAAAAATGGTATCATCAGCGGAGTGAAATTTAATGAGATTGTTTACGGGATGCCTGCTGAAAAAGCCGGACTTGTGGGTGGCACATTGATTACCAGGATCGATGATGTGCAAATATATAATACCCAGGATTTCTTTGATTTTATGGCAAACACCACACCCGACCAGGAAATAATAATACACACCCTTATTGCCGATGAAGAGATCAATTATTCTATTACCCTGGCCAGTAACCCTTCAGGTGGGGAAAAGGGATTTATAGGTGTCAGTGGTTTTTCGACTTTCTTTGCATCAAGGTCCATAGGAATCTCTCTGGGGGAATATCCTGCCAGGGAACTGTTGCATTTCCTGCAGATGATACCATATATGATGACAGGAGTGGCTGGCTGGATCATATTACTGGTATTGCCTTTCCCTAATCCCTTCATAGGAAGTTTTGCGGGTTTCAATACCTCTATCTATATGTTCTATGAACCTATCGGGTGGGCCGTACCACTGGGTGTGGGTGTATTCTGGCTTGCCAATTCCCTGCTCTGGATAGGATTGATTAATTTCTATGTGGGATTGTTCAACTGCCTGCCTATGCTGCCCCTTGACGGTGGACATGTATTCAGGGACATTCTTCATTCCATCCTGGCACGGTTGTTCGGTAAGGAAGAACGTATGGGAGTAATTGCAGGAAAAGTTGCTACGGGCTTTGCAATACTCATGCTGGCCTCACTGGTATTCATGATCATAGCGCCTAAGCTTGCATCTGGTTTTTGATTTTACAATCCAAAAGGATTAATAAGGTATGATTTTATACATGTAGATAAAGATTATAATACTATATCGATTTATTATATTACATCATTAAATATTGAATGAGAGTGCCACCATGGATTTTAGTTTTGACTTGTCAGATAATCAACTTGTAACCACTGGAATAATGGGACTGGATGTGCAGTTGGGTGGAGGAATACCTCCAGGTACAACACTTCTGTTAATTGCCGAATCCGGGGCCGGGGCTGAGATTTTTACAAAACAATTCTTGTATGGTGGACTAAATAGTGGCGAGACTGCCTTTTATTTTTCTTCTGACCGTTCAATTGCAGAGGTTAAAGCTGATATGAAATATTTAGGGTGCGATATTAGCAAATATGAAGAAACGCAAATGGTCAAATTCATTGATGCATATACACCAAGATTTATCAATATCCTACCTCCAAAACTGCGCAACAGGATGTCTGCAAAGGAGTTCCTCAAAGCTGGATTCGATCCGCTTAATCAGTTAAAGACCACTGTCAGCCAGGATCATGAGTCCAGATACAGAGGGGTCATCGATTCTATTTCTTATTTCCTCAGGGCATATGGTCTAAATAGTGTAATCGAGGTCATTGAACTTATGTCTTCCATCGGCAAAATCACTGGTGGCATACACCTGATAGTGATTGGTGCGGGACTACATGATGATATTACGTTAAATACGGTCAAATACCTGACAGATGGTATGATTGAATTCTATGTTAAGGATAGGGGGTCACAGATCGAACGGGGTCTTGTTATTAGAAAGATGCGGGGCATGATCGTACCAAACAGATCCATCAGTTTTGACATCACTCACAGGGGTATTGAACTGGAAACCACAACAAGAGTATTGTGATCACATAAATTCGTACTGGATATTTACTACTTCCTTACTGTTTCGGGCCTTTGAGTAAGCATCCAGAGGTTCGCGGTTTAATTCAAGGAATGTATGTCCCCATTTGAACTTGTTGAGGATAATTTCTGCCTGGGTCTTATGATCAAGGATATAAAGTGCCGCCGCAAAAGCCTCTACGGTTCCTAATTTGAACGGTTTCCCAAAGTTAACTGGGTTTGCAGCCACCAGGTACGGCAGTGCCCGGTGTTCAAGGCGCAGCCTTTTCAGCATGGGAAAGATTCGCTCCACTTCTTCCCATGAGCAATCTAATACAATAATGCCCCGGTTATAATTATCTGCCGGGGAGAGTGCCTGCTCTGCCATAGGGTTTAGGAATATAGCGCCTGATGGCAGCTTGTGGGGTGTCTTGTGCAGTTGGGCAAGTTCGAACCGGGCCAGTTTTTTACCTGTGCATTTCTTTGGGTCGCACTGGTTGGCGTGGTACAGGTGAAGTGGAATATAGTTATCAGTCATGTGTGTAAGATTTCTGGAATTCTCCGAATAGGGGTTTACCGACAATCTCGTATTAAGCATGTCGAGATTGTTCAGTTTTCAAAAAATTCGGGAATTATTATTGCGATTTCTTTGCAGGGTTATTGGCGCATCCAGTCATCCCAATCCTGAGCCTTGGAATCTAAAATGTTTACAATATCTTCTAAAAGTTCTGCAGGGATGCCAACTACCAGTTCATCATCCTTAAGACCTGCATTCTTAGCAGCTCCGTCACAACCAATGGAGACATTTAATTCACCTGTTGTATATGGCGAACCTGTAGCATCAGCACATGTTGATTGTATACCTGCAAAGTTTGAGTTCACCCTTCCGCCATGTCTATAGATCACGGCATGAACGATCCGTCTTGCAGCAAGCACATTTGCCATAACCACAATAACATCGGGTTGTGTCGGAGTGTTATCAAGCGGGGCAACTATGGTGTTGACTATTGACCCTGGTGTAGGCCTGGGCATATTATCTACTACTCGCTTGGCAATGCCGAGGGATATTTCTTTACCAAGTTTATTATAATAGAGTGCTCCGCTTGAGATATTTTCAGGATAATCTCGAAGTCCAATGGCAGCCGCGCCTCCTTTGCATGAATGTTGTTCTTCGGCTGCTAATGTTATTGTATCATTAAACCTGGCATTTTGCAACATTTGGCAATATCTAACCGGTTCGTTAATTTCCTCCATTCCTTCAGGAATGTCTTCTTTTCTTGTTAAAAGCGAAACTGCTATTGGTTTTCCATTCAACTTCAGGATATTTACTAATTTTTTTGACATTTCAGAATATTCCATATTATTTACCACCTGTTTTACAATGTATTTAACTGCATTATTGATTATTAATTATTAATCTTATTATATTTTCCTGAAATAATCCCATCTTCAACAATTTTT
>DUIM01000177.1 GCA_013330355.1 Methanosarcinales archaeon | reverse complement strand
CACCTGCTTCTGGTTTTAGTTTATTCAGGAATTCCATGAGATTATATTTGAGTAAATAACATTTAGATAATATTTTTGCGCCAACACTACCACCACCACCATCCATCCTATCACCATCACTCCTTCATCTGCTTTACATACTTCACCCAGCGCCTGGCATCTTCCAGCTTGTCCCGCAGAGCAATCTCATCAAAATCAGCCATTTTAATCTTACCCTCCTCCAGATCCCGCAGATCCATAATAGCCCTTACCAACCCGGCCGCCTCATCATAGAGCTGTTCAGCCTGGTCCCTGGTAAGTTTTGCCTTCTCAAGCCGCTCCTCATCAAACTTTTCCTTCTGGTCAAGGTGGAGGATCAAGCCTCGAACACAATTTTTTTCCTTTTCTGTCAATCTTCTTTTTTTGGTTAATTTCCATACCAGATTACGCAGCTTGATTTCACGACCATCAACAGTAATTTCTTCAGGTACAACCTCCCCCACCCATGCCAGATACCTGTGAAGTCCATGCACCATATGGTCACGCTCTTTCTGGGGTATGAGCTCCTCAATGTCAAACTCTGTTAAATCATCATTCAGTTCATTCATCTCTGAAAGCCTCCCTGTAACAGTCCATCAACTCCCATGTACTGCGCACCCGTTTGGAAGTCAATTCTCCCTGGCCCTGATGGGATGCTGATATTACATATACTGTGCTCCCACAACGCGTGTTCTTTAAGATCGTATTCCATATACGTTCAATAAACTGCCAAATAAGATAACTATTTTGGGATCTCACAAGTACGTCTGTGCATGATGCATTGACATACTTATCTGGCCGGTAACATCAATATCAGTCACATCCCCATGCCCGGGATACATAACCTTGACATCCAGCCTGGAAAGAAGCTTCAGAGATTCCACAAGCTGCTCCTGGCTGCCGCCGGTCAGGTCGGTGCGCCCGAAACTGCCGCCAGGGAATACAGTATCCCCTGTGAACATCATCTTTGACCCGGCATGGTACAGGCTGATGCTGCCCGGTGTGTGACCAGGAGTATGGATCACCTCCAGGCTGCTGTGGTCCCCCAGGTCTATCAATTCCCCTGCACACAGCAGGCGATCCGGTGTAAAACCTGCCCCGTGCGCCCCGAACATTGCAGCCACATTCGATACATCATTATCCAGTAGATACACATCATCCTCATGCAATGCCACACTTGCCCCGGTCCTCTGCCTCACTTCCTCCGCCGCACCCCAGTGGTCATAATGCCCGTGGGTAAGGATGATAGTCTCAATCCCGGCCGGGTCCATTATTTCCGTTATCCTGTCAAGAATATATGATGCATTCATTCCCACATCGACCAGTACAGGTTTTTCCGTTACGACCAAAAAGGCATTGGCATCATAGGGTGAACTGTTGATCTGGTATACTTTCATGTCTTGCTCCATTATTTTAAAAATCAAATAACCTGGCCTGGTTTTTCTTCACCGTAGTCTTACTTTTTCTTGTCTGGTTGCCAGTATGCCCCGTTTCCAGGCCGCCCCCGAAATCCGCAAGTCCCTTTTGCTTCTCATCATAATCCAGGACAGATGCATCCACACCCAGTTCCCTCAGGATACGCTCCACAGGCGGAAGAATCTGTTTCTTGACATAATAATCAACATCAAGGGCAATATTATTCTCCTTCACATATTCAGGGTCCTCTGCCCTTTCAACAAACAGGCCGCTGCCAGCTGTTACAACAAAAGGTATCCTGTCCCCGATCGAAGGCACAAATCCTGAGCGCCCCCGCATTTTCTCCACAACAGTCACATGGGGCTGTTTGTTACGGTAACTCTCAGTCTTTTTAGTATATTTCCTTGTCAGTACCAGGTCATTTATAGCCAAAGGCTCGGCAGAAATGTCAATATTCCTTACACTGTTAATGACTTCCCTGACATATGTAACAGCCTCTTCGACCCTGCCTTCCTTTAACACCAGTTCCAGTACATAGTTCAGGGTCTTGCTGGTAAGCTCGCACCAGTCACGCCTGATGGTTTCCATGCCCTTTACCTTGATACTGTCAGACCAGCCTTTGGCGCCCGGTTCAAATACCCAGACCGCATATCGCTTCTTTGCAATGAAAATGGAACGCCTGGAAAAACTCTCGAACTCCAGCTCCATCGGGTCAGGCAGTGTACCAGATACGATACCTGAAATCTTGCGTCCCACTGCACCCGCATCATCCAGCGAGATGCCTTCGGGTGACAATTTCACGAACACACTGTCAGTATCCCCGTACACCACAGACAGGTCGATCTTTTGGACTTTATCCCTGTCCTGTCCTTTCTCTGCCAGTTCCGTATCCCGGTACGCCTGGCCATTGATAATGTATATACTGCCAATCTCCCCTTCCACGACCTGCTTGGTTTTCAGGATATTCTCCCTGCCAAAACTGGTCACTGAATTGGCCAGCGTGAGACTATACAATTTAGCCCTTGTATAGCCCGAATAACCATAATAACTGTTCAGCAATAACTTAAGGGCATGCTGAGTGGCATCCAGTACCCGGGCTTCATCACCAGAGGCATCTTTCATTCTCTGCTTGGTCTCGATTCTCCGGTTCAGCAACCCCTCCAGTATAGTAGGCACAATGCCGCGCACAACGTCTGAGGGTACGTACTTACCGCCCGAAGGCGTTACCACTACATCTCCTTCAGGCACATCACCCACGATCTCAGTGGTATAGCACAGGTTGTGAGCCATCATGATAGTGGGATAGAGCGACTTGTAGTCCAGTATAACCACATCTTCCAGCAGGCCCTTTTTTGGTTCCAGCACCTCGCCGCCTTTTAGTTCTTCACTTTTTACGCGCCGCTGGTGGGCCTGGTCGCTATCGGGCCTGGGCGCCATGACCCTGTTGTGGGAACGGTACTCCCTGAGCAGGATGTTCTCTACCATATTTGTCTGGCCGCCGTCAAGGATGTCCTGTATCAGGGTGCCGCTGACCCTGGATAATGCCATGAACCTGTCCAGCAGGCTTAACTGTTGCAAAAGGTCCATTGCCAGTTCAGCATCCCGTCTGGCATAATCGATAAATTTCCTGAACTTGTCACCTGTATCGTTCCAGTATTCTTCCATATCCGCCGGACTGACATCCAGCTTCTCTTTATCCAGCAGTTCCCTGGCAGTGTTCTTCAGCGTATACTGCTTCAGGCTGAAATCCCGCCTGATTATGGGCAGCACGTCCACGGCAACACGACCGGCCATATAGATTTTTGTCACATAACCGATCTTGCGGTAGAACACCGACCTGCCGTCACGGCCCATTGCCGATTTTATCTTTATCTTGCGCCCCGCATTCAGGGTCTTTATTCTGTCCACGATATATGGAATATCGAAACCATTCGAATTGTATCCGACGAACATGTCTGGGTCGTATTCCCTGATAATCCTAAAGAAGCGCTCAAGCATTTCCACTTCATCAGGGAAGCTTTCAGTGTCGCTGTCCAGCCCGTTTGCTTTTTTCGACAACAGGACCGTGGTACTGCTCCCATTGAATTCCGGTTCGAAGGTGCAGCTTATCATTATAATTGGGGCTTTTTCAGGTACGGGCATGCCGCCGTCGATGGGCAGGCATTCGATATCAAATGCCATGTATCTTAACTGGGAATTTTGGATAATATCCACAGGTGTAACAGTATCTGCCACTATCTTGACCTGTGATTCTACCTCTGACAGGCTGATACCATTGAACTTATCCTCTTCCAGCGGTTTTGAATCGGTCTCGACCCAGGACATGCCGCCGATACCAGAATCGATCATGAATCGGTTCCTGAACAGTATATCGGTCTCATATATCCCTGCGACGCCCCTGGTATTTTGTATGTCATCTCTTATGGCTGGTACGCCTTTTGGGTCCTTGAGTATGAGTTTTAGCATATTGGTAGGTTTATCAAAATATCCTACGGGTTCATAGCGTTCTGTTACCTGTACGTCAGTGACGTGTTCTTTGAACGTTGCTTTGATATTCTCTGCCAGTTCACCTGCCTTTCCCTGGTTATCAGGTTTTAAAAAGAAGTAGGGCTTAAAGCCTGGTACAAAACAGCAAATACTCTGTCCGGCTTCGTTCTTACCGTACAGGCGTATGACCGGGCTGCCAAGATCATCATAGGTATAGTCGGCATCCAGTATCTGGAATTTCATCTGGTCATATAGTTAATTTGGAATTGACTTAAGAGTTTCCAAAAAGGATTAACATTGGCGGTATAATTTTAGAAATGTACAGCAGTATAAACAAAATCGGTAAATCCGGGAGTAATTCGGAGATACTACTATAGAAGGTCAGTTACTTATCTCTGCAAGTTTAAGGCCGATCAATCCCACGATTATCACAAAAACAAGTAATATTGCTACATTTCCAAAGGCAGCATAAGCTGAAAATGTTGTATTGACAATAACAATCAGAATAATGAACACCGCTACAGCGCCAATTGAAGAACCAATCTCAAGATATTCCTTTTTCATGAATTCTGGTAAGGTTGTAATAACTAATAAGTTTATCTTCATTAATCTTAATCTTGAGATTCATAGATAATTCCATCCCTGAACTTTGAAGATTGCTAATAATCATT
>DUIM01000038.1 GCA_013330355.1 Methanosarcinales archaeon | reverse complement strand
GTATCATTTCACTAATAATCTTTAAATCTACTTTTTTAATATACATCACCTAAGTTAGGTAGTTTCAAACCAGTCGAATTATCGAAATGTATAAATACTAATATTGTATATTATAAATTAAATCGGTCTGTAAATCGACTGGTGAGTATGAAAATTATGTGCAACCAAATATCAGGTGGATAATATGAAAGAACAATATCGCCATGAATCATCGGCGGGTGGTGACGCAGTCATTGATGTCATCGATGTAAAGAAAAGCTATAATCGGGGAGGTATGGAAATACCGATCCTTAATGGCATTGACCTTTCAGTCAAAACTGGCGAATTCCTTGCCATTATGGGTCCGTCAGGTTCTGGTAAAAGCACATTGATGAACATGATCGGATGCCTTGACAGACCTACTTCGGGACAGATCTTTGTGAAAGGACAGGATATAAATAAAATATCGGATAATGAGCTTGCACACCTCAGGGGGCGTGAGATCGGGTTCGTGTTCCAGACCTTCAACCTGATTCCCAGGTTGACTGCTTACCAGAATGTGGAACTACCAACATTTGTTACTAAAAAGAACGGTACTGATGCCAGTACAAAAGTAAGAGACCTATTGGAACTTGTGGGCTTGAAAGACCGCATGGATTACAAGACCACCGAACTCTCGGGCGGGCAGTGCCAGAGGGTAGCCATTGCCCGGGCTCTAATAAATGACCCGATGGTGATACTTGCAGACGAGCCCACAGGGAACCTGGATTCAAAGACTACTGGTGAAATTATGAAAATTTTATCCGACCTTCATGAACAGGGACGGACAATTGTTATGATCACACACGATCCGGAGATCGCAAAATTTGCAGACAGGATGGTGCTGGTGAAAGATGGAGTAATAGAACATAATTGAGGTGGAGAGTTATGAAAAGTATAAGGAAATATATGAATTTGCTGGGGTCTTTGTTTTTAGTAACATTGATATTTGCAATGTCCATGATCCCAGTTTCGGCAAGTGCTGCTGCACTTAGGGCAGATATAGTAAAATGTGACCCGAATCCTGCAGAGATCGGGCAATATGTAACCATATGGGTAAAGATTGAAAATATCGGTAACACAAGGGCCGAGGATGTTTCGGTTAAGCTTATCCCTTTGTATCCATTCTCCCTGGATGTGGGAGATGAGACGCAAAGGAATATTGGTATCTTATCAACAGATAGACATGCATCACTGGAATACCACTTGTATGTAGATGAAAATGCAAGACCTGGTACCAGGTCGATAAAGGTACAATACCAGGATAATGAAGGTGCGGCCTGGACTGAGGAGACCCTTGATATCTGGGTCGGTTCAGGTTCGGATACATTTGACAGTAAAGGGACCATCCAGCTTGAACAGATAACGACGGAGCCCGAGGTACTGATGCCGGGTGACACGGGGACCGTAACTTTTACATTAAAAAATTCTGCCACCCAGTATTCCATCACTATTAACGGTGAGGAGTATGACACAAACGCCAGGGTCAGGTCTGCAACTCTCCTAAGTATAGATGACATTGAGGTAAACAGCGATCCATACCATGATACCGGTATCCTCGGACCTGGAGATACTGTTGAGCTCACCTATAATATCAAGGTAGATGACACTGCCCGGGACGGTACCAAACACCTGGAATTTATTGTGGTTGGAAGTTCCTATACCTATAATTATGACTGGAATATTCCCCTCAAGATCGATTCGGCAGGTATCAAAGTTATTCCCACTAAACCTATGACTCTCGAAAATGGTGTGGCAACCCTTGAATTCGATATTGTCAATACCCATCCCTCTACGTTAACCTCGGTATCTATTAAACCCCGGGCCGAGGGTATTGAATTCTCTCCTATGGAATATTTCATCGGATCCATGGACCATGATGAGCTGTTCACTGTTGAATTCGATGCCATAACAGTATCTGATAATATTTCCACTCCTGCAGATCTTAAATTGACTGCCAGGTACAGGAACGGGTATAACCAGCATGAGACTGTCATTGATGACCTGAGTCTGGCAATAGTATTTGTGGAATCCAATGGTGGCATTGGATTGATGGGAATTGGTCTTATACTGGCCATACTAGCTGTTTCGGGTTTTTTGATATACAGGCGAAACAAAAATAAGCAATAAGGGGTGTACCCAATGGTAAACCTTGTACAGTCCATTCGCATGGCTGCGGGAAGCATACGAAGTGCCAGGATGAGGTCTATTCTCACCACTCTTGGTATCACTATCGGTGTGGCTGCAGTTATCGCGAATGTGTCCTTAGGTGCCAGTTTCCAGCAATATTTCGATAACGAGGTCGGGTCTATCGGTTCAAATTTCATTGTCATAGAAAGCAGGGAACCCGGTCTTTTCTTTAAGGATGAACTGGAACTTATCCAAAATACACCGGGTATTGTGGAAGTTACACCTATCAAGCAGTCAATGCATGAAGTATCCTATCAATCTACATCCCGAACCCTGGGCATCATGGGAGTTTCCCAAAAGCATGAAAGGATAGCAAATCTCAAGCTGGAAGAAGGAAGTTTCCTGAATGATAAGGACAAG
>DUIM01000046.1 GCA_013330355.1 Methanosarcinales archaeon | reverse complement strand
TCAACGCTATCGGCCAGCTACCTCCATCAGAACGATCAGAACATGATCAACGACGATTGTCTGGCACAAAAAAATATTATTTTTTTCAAACTGGTCGATCAATCGAAAGATATAAATACTAACAACTGTAATTAAAAACTATACTTGCCTAAAAATAGACAAGTTTGTAAATAATTATACAATATATGAATAAGGTGGAAAATATGGAAGAACAAATTGTTAATGAATCGTCTGCGGATGGTGACTCAGTCATTGATGTCATCGATGTAAGGAAAAGTTATCATCGGGGAGGTATGGAAATACCGATTCTTAATGGTATTGACCTTTCAGTAAAAAAAGGCGAATTTATTGCCATTATGGGTTCGTCAGGTTCCGGGAAAAGCACATTGATGAACATGATCGGATGCCTTGACAGGCCCACATCGGGACAGATCATTCTGAAAGGCCAGGACATAAATCAGATATCGGATAATGAGCTTGCACACCTCAGGGGACGTGAGATAGGGTTCGTATTCCAGACCTTCAACCTGATTCCCAGGTTGACTGCTTACCAGAATGTTGAACTACCAACATTTGCTACTAAAAAGAACGGTACCGATGTCAGTACAAAAGTAAGAGACCTGCTGGAACTTGTGGGCTTGAAAGACCGTATGGACCACAAGACCACTGAACTTTCAGGCGGGCAGTGCCAGAGAGTGGCCATTGCCCGGGCTCTAATAAATGACCCGATGCTGATACTTGCAGATGAGCCGACAGGAAACCTGGATTCAAAGACTACCGGTGAAATTATGAAGATATTCTCCGACCTGCATGAACAGGGCCGGACAATTGTTATGATCACACACGATCCTGATATTGCAGAATTTGCAGACAGGATGGTGCTGGTGAAAGATGGAGTAATAGAAAATAATTGAGGTGAAGAATTATGAAAAGTATAAGGAAATATATGAATTTGCCGGGGTCTTTGTTTTTAGTAACATTGATATTTGCAATGTCCATGACTCCAGTTTCGGCAAGTGCTGCTGCACTCAGGGCAGATATCGTACAATGTGACCCGAATCCGGCAGAGATCGGGCAATATGTAAACGTATGGATAAAGATTGAAAATATCGGTAACACAAGGGCCGAGGATGTTTCAGTAGAACTTATCCCGTCATATCCATTCTCACTTGATACGGGGGATGATACTGTAAGAAATATCGGTATCTTATCGACAGATAGACATGCATCACTGGAATACAACCTACATGTAGATGAAAATGCAAGACCTGGTACCAGATCGATAAAGGTGCGCTACCAGGATGATGAAGGCACTGCCTGGAATGAGGAGACCCTTAATATCTGGGTCGGTTCAGGTTCGGATACATTTGACAGCAAAGGGACCATCCAGCTTGAACAGATCACAATAGAACCTGAAGTACTGATGCCGGGTGATACAGGGACCGTAACTTTTACATTGAAAAACACTGCCACCCAGTATTCCATCAGCCTTGGTGGTGAAGAATATGATACAAATGCCAGGATCAGGTCTGCAACACTTGAAGGTACAGATGATATTACTGTAAAGAGCGATCCATACCATGATACCGGTATCCTTGGACCTGGAGATAATGTAGAACTTACATATAATATCGAAGTAGATGACACTGCCAGGGATGGAACGAAACATCTGGAATTTATTGTGGTAGGGAGTTCCTATACATATAATTATAAATGGGATGTTCCTGTCAAGGTCGATTCGGCAGGTATCAAGGTGATCCCTACCAAACCCCTGACTATTGATAATGGTGTGGCAACCATTCAATTCGATATTGTCAATACCAATCCCAATACGCTGACCTCGGTATCTATCAGGCCCCAGGCAGAGGGAATCGAATTCTCACCTGTGGAGTATTTCATAGGGTCCATGGAGCCTGATGAATTATTTACTGCCGAATTCGATGCACAGGTAGTATCAGATAATATATCAAATCAGCAAGAACTTGCATTGATCGCCCAGTACAGGAACGGGATCAACCAGCACGAGACCTTCCTTAACGACCTGAGTCTGACAATTGTTACTGAAAAGCCAAACAGTGGTACCGGACTTGCAAGTATCAGCATTCTGCTTATCATATTCGTGATATCAAGCCTGGTGATGTACAGACATAAGAAACACCAGCAATAAGGAGGTGGACACAATGGTAAACTTTGTACAATCCATGCACATCGCTACGGGAAGCATACGAAGTGCCAAGATGAGGTCCATCCTCACCACCCTTGGGATTGTCATTGGCGTGGCCGCAGTGATCGCCAATGTATCCCTGGGAGCCAGTTTCCAGCAATATTTTGCAGATGTATCTTTGAGTGCAGGCTCAAACTATATCGTAGTATTTGGCAAGGAACCAAACCTTTTCCATGACAATGAAATGAAACTCATCGATAATACTCCTGGTATAGTTGGCATTACACCTTATAAGCAAGAATCTGCCAAAGTCACGTACTATTCCACTACCAAACGTATTGGTGTTCTTGGAGTTACTGAAGATATGGAAGAACTTACAAATATTGAACTGGAAGATGGAGCTTTCCTGAATGATAAGGACAAGTATGTAACTGTCATCGGCCATGATATAGCGTATGATAAATTTGACAGGAAAATTTTCACCCAAAATTCTATTGATATCACATTTCATACAAACGATGGCAATAGTATTACCAGGAAATTCATGGTCAAGGGGATAATTGAAAAATCAAAAGAATCGTTTATTCCATCCGGGATTGGAGATGATGTGATCTTAATTCCGGTTTCAACATTAAATGAGATACTGGGAGAGAATGATTATGGAGCTTTCCTTGCCATGTCATCCAGCCTGGATACTATAAAGGAAACAGATGAGGAAGTTGATAAACGGCTGGCCCGTCATTTCGGTGTCCCTACACGTGATATGGATGATGACGATGCAAAACCATATTTTATGTCGAACCAGGCAGAGGATCTGGAGGGCTTGGCCCAAGTATCTGGTGTACTGGGAGCACTGCTTACTTCAGTTGCTTTGATCGCATTGATCGTAGGCTCAATTGGTATCATGAACATCATGCTGGTAACAGTAACTGAACGTACCCGCGAGATAGGTATTTTAAAGTCACTGGGTTTCACTAATTGGAATGTCCTGTTGCTGTTCATTGTGGAATCTATAGTTTTGAGTGTGTTCGGCGGACTGGTTGGTACCGGATTGGGTATACTGAGTGCTTACGGTGCTCAGAGCTTAATGAAACTGCCAATTGTATTCCCTCTGGAACTGATAGTGATAGGATTTACCGTATCTGTCATCGTAGGACTGATTGCCGGTGTATATCCTGCAAATAAGGCTGCCAGGATGAATACTGTGGATGCATTGAGGAGTGAGTGAGAACATCAGGATTTACAGATAAATATCAAATGGAGATGGTAATTATATGAAAATTGAAAAGGTTAAAGTCAGCGATCATGTTGAAATAGAATATTCACTTTCAGGTGATGACAGTGAATATACCTTGCTCTTCATGCATGGACTTGGAAGCAACCTTAACCAGTTCGTACTCCAGCAACAATATTTTGCACAAAATTACCGGGTACTTCTCATAT
>DUIM01000128.1:5967-9808 GCA_013330355.1 Methanosarcinales archaeon | reverse complement strand
GCTGCAATCCCACCCTGGGCGGCACCTGAATGGGATCGCAAGGGGTGCTGCTTGGATATTACAGCTACATCAACTTCTTTACTGGCTTCAAGGGCGGCACGCATCCCGGCAAGTCCACCACCTAATATGATAATGTCGTGTGTTATCATGTAAGATAGTATTCTACTGAATGTATATTATGGCGTTGTTCCGGCAATCATGAATTCGGCATCTTATTTATCTGATAAAAATCATTAAACCTTAAATGTCATACCAGGAATACCTAGCTGCCAGGGACACCGTGACTACTATCGGCCAGCCAGTCATTTATGCCATATTCATCGTTTCGCTCGCCCTTGGTATTATTGCTATCTACCACATGCTTTCAAACGACAGCCGCGCCTTCAGGCTGGCGTCAAAGTTAAGGGGGATTGATACGGCACTCCTGGTCATAGGATTTATTATCATTGCCTGGTTCCACCTGCGCATCTACCAGACAATAGAACTGGTCTACCCGCCTGAACTGGCAAATTATATGGCCAGTACCATGGGTTCCAGTGCAACACCCTTAAGATTCGTTGTGCCCCTATGGATAGAAACAGAAAAATTATACTTCTGGACCCTGTGCCTGTCCATTTTCCTGGCAGTAACCAATTACCAATATGATTTTATAAGGACAAGAATAACAGCACTGTTCTCATCGGCTATAAATATCATGCTGGCAGCCTTTGGTATATTAACATATTATACCTCAAACCCTTTCAGGGAACCCCTGCCCGGCCTGCACTTAGAGATCACAAGCTGGTTCCATGCCGCAAGTGTGGGCGATCCCAATGTGTTATACGCCACACTCTACCAGTTGTATTTCCGGATTACATATTTCTACAATTCAGAGTATATGTGGACCCACCCGCCCATGCTTTTTATCGCATATGCATCCTTAGTGGTCACTTTTGTGGGATGCGTGTTCATGCTGTTTCGACGGGAGAAGATATTTGACCGCATATCATATAACCATGCCAAGGTCGGGTACCTGCTGCTGACAGTAGGCATGCTCATCGGTTACCCCTGGGCTGTGGTGGCATGGGAGGGCAAGGACTGGTGGTGGGACCCAAAGATCAACGGCAGCATCATGATGTGGGTACTGTACAGTGCGTACCTGCACACCCGGATATATCATAAACGTCGCAATATGTGGCGGGCCACTGCCATACTGGGTATTATCTGTTTCCTGTCGCTGGTGTTCACCTACCTGCTGACATACATTGCACCAGGGATACATGCCATAACACAATGAGGTGGAAAGTGGAGGAATGGAAGAGTGTAAGAGTGTAAGAATAGAAGGGTGGAAGAATGGAAAAGGAAAATAAGAGAACATAATATGACACCGGAATTGAACATTAAACCAAAGACCTATGATTTCTACCTGATGATCCTCACATCAGCGGTGCTGGCGGTGATAGGGCTGGTGTGCCTGTATGGTATTGGCTATTATACGTACACCAACGAGACTGCACCTCAGTGGACACATACCCAGATGTACGGTGATTATATAAACAGTATGAACCAGTTTATTTACCCGTTTGTCGTGCTATTGCTGGTGGTACTGGGTCTGTGTATACCCAAACGGATAGTGCCCAGGCAGTCGCTCCTGGCCGCGGGAACCGGCATACTGGCAGCTACTTTCCTGATAGCACTAATTACCAACATAAGCACCAGCCTGGCATTCCTGCTAGCCGTTTCCATAGTGGTACAGGCAGCGGTCATGGTATTGACCATGTTGGGGCGGGGCGGGCTGACCTATGAGCGGGAAGGGTATTTCGTCAGGACCGGATCGTCCATGCTGCACCTGGGCACAGTAATATTTGTGTTCGATTTCGTGAGCATGCGCAGCAGCGAGCTTCACCTGGGCGTGTTCTGGGTAGCAACCATACTGATAACCGTGGGTACTGTGCTTTCATTCTATCCGGGCGAGGCAGGGAGTATTGCCAGGTTACTGCGACCTGGCGGCAGGAGTTCCTGAAGTACTGTTCGCTGTTTTTAGCTATTCGAATACAATATATAGTATCCTGTACAATTAAATTATGGGATTAGATATGAACAGGACACTGACGTTCGGGGGCAGGACGCAGGAACCGGATATCCGCATGCTGTCTGATATTAAAGCAGTCCTGCTTGACAGGGCGATACTCCGGGGCGGGGACAGGGAACTCTATTACATGTACCGGGACCTGGCGCTTAGCCGCAACGACCGTGATACTATGCTCGAACACGGCCTGCGCTATGATATCACCATTATCCCCCCGGCCATGCTGGGCAGGGAATATGTCAAGACCCTTGGGCATTACCACCCTGCTGTGCCCGGTACTGACATGTCGTATCCGGAAGTGTATGAAGTACTCGCTGGCGAGGGGCATTACCTGCTGCAAAAGCGCACAGGGGATTCGGTGATCGATGTAGTGCTGGTACAAGCATCGGCAGGAGATAAAGTGATCATTCCGCCGGACTACGGCCATGTGACCATCAATACCAGCAATAAGGAACTTAAGATGGCAAACTGGGTGTCCGGGGAGTTCGCATCTGTGTATGAACCATACGTGGAACTGAATGGTGCGGCCTACTACCTGACAGAGGATGGATTTATTGCTAACCCCGGTTACAGGGATGTGCCTGAGATCAGGGAGGCAAAGCCCGGGAGTTTCAGTGAGGTGGGGCTGGTCCGGGGCAGGGAGATATACGGGCTTGTGAAGGATTTGGGTAAGCTGGATTTCCTGAACAGGCCGCAGGAATTCGGGTGGTTGTTCGAGGATGTGCTTTAAACGGCTGCTGGTTAACAGGATGTATGGCGACACGAATATGATATTGTAAGGTTGAGGTATAAAAACAAAGTTTTTTGAAGGAGCAAATCATAAGACATAATTAGTAATCGCAAATTATTAACAAAATATGGCCAGGTGAGATATACGGGTTATACATGTATTTTTTTGGTAGAATCACGCTGTACAGCAAGTGCAAGGCATTATTTTCCGGATGAGGCACACATGAAGAAATACTGTAATAGCCTTAATGCTCAAAATTGCCCTGTCTTGCTGGTATATGTAACAAAACCTGGTGTTTTTAATGACGGATGGTAGCACAATTCAGGCGCTGTTTCGAACATTTTATTTATAGCACGTATCAGTTATTTGATTACCATGTGTGAATTAAATGCCATTCTAATTGACGGGAAGGATAAAACAACATTAATGGAAGATGTTGTACGGTTGGCTGTGGATGGAAATGAAATCACCATCACAGGAATATTTGGAGATACCATGACCTTGCCCGGACGGATACTACGTGTGGATATGACGAAAAATGAAGCATTGATAGAAAGTATCAATTAGAACACATCGAAAAAATGACCATTGTTATAACAATAATAAGGGGATCATGAAATGTCAAAAACAAAGATAGCTATTAATGGATACGGTACTATCGGAAAGCGAGTAGCAGATGCAGTTTCTGCCCAGGATGATATGGAGATAGCGGGTGTAGTGAAAACCCGCCCGTCATTTGAAGCTAAACTGGCAGTAGACAGGGGTTTTGACCTGTATGCATCAACTTCCGATAAGATAGAAGCCTTTAGCAAGGCAGGCATTGAAGTTTCCGGTACACTGGACGAACTGCTTGGCAAGGCAGATCTGGTAGTAGACTGCACGCCCGGCGGGGTAGGTGCCTCATACAAGGACCTGTATGTGGAACATGGTGTAAAGACCATCTGGCAGGGCGGTGAAGACCATGAGTTGGCAGGATTCAGTTTCAACTCGGAAGCAAATTATGATGATGCCATTGGCAGGGACCTGACCCGCGTGGTCAGCTG
>DUIM01000128.1:0-5579 GCA_013330355.1 Methanosarcinales archaeon | reverse complement strand
ATGCGAAGGGCGGCAGACCCTGGAAATATCAAGAGCGGCCCGATAAATGCTATTGTACCCAATCCTATCAGCTTACCCAGCCATCACGGGCCGGATGTGAATTCCATCCTGCCGCATCTCGAAATTGCTACGGTGGCTGTGAAACTGTCCACTACTATCATGCATTTCCATGCACTGAATGTTGAGCTGGAAAAAGATTTCGAGCCGCAGGATATCATTGACCTGTATGCCGGCAGGCCCCGTATCAGGTTCGTATCAGGTGAAGATAACATCACGAGCACGGCAGAGGTCATGGAACTTGCCAGGGACCTGGGACGCAGCCGCAGCGATATGTTCGAGAATGTGATATGGAAGGACAGTATCAGCAAGTACCACGGCGAACTGTACTTCTTCCAGGCTATCCACCAGGAGTCGGATGTGGTACCTGAGAATGTAGATGCGATCCGGGCCATGTGCGAACTGGAACCTGACGGTGCAAAGTCCATAGCAAAGACCAATAAAACGATGGGGATAGGTAAATAGGCCTGTTATCCCTTTACTTGAATCCTTTATTAATGTGACAAAACTATGGATAAGCTAAATCGAATTGAAGAAGCAAGAAAAATCCTTGATGATATCGTAAGCAGGCTCAGGCAAGACTATGAACCTGAACAGATGATTCTGTTTGGTTCTTATGCATACGGGGAGCCGACCGATGACAGTGATATCGATCTGCTGATAATCAAAGATACCAATGAATCGCCACTTAAGCGGTGGATTAATGTCCGGAAATTAGTATCTGACTTGAGATGGGGTTTTGCTTTTTCACCTCTTGTCGTTACTCCTTCGGAACTTGATAAGCAACTTAAGAAAGGAGATACGTTTTTTGAGGAGATTCTACTAAAAGGAAAGAAACTTTATGTCAGAGAAGGAATCAAGCCTGCCTGAAGACTGGTTCGAAAAAGGCGACGAGGAAAAAAAAGCAGTTGACATCCTGTTGAAGCATGGCGGTAGTATATCAGTCTCATCCTATTTGATACAGCAGATGCTGGAAAAATATATGAAAGGGTTTTTGCTATCAAAAAATTGGAGACTTAAACGAACCCACGACCTTGAAGAACTTCTTGATACAATGGTTGAATATGACCTGTCCTTTGAAGAGTTTAGGGAACTATCCCAGGAAGCTACTGCGTTTTATTTTTTTGAACGCTATCCTTTTTTTGGCAGTGAACTAAGTCAAGAAGAGGTAGAGAGAATTTACAATAAATCATTGGAATTGATCAGGAAAATTGAAGACGATAAATTCGGTGCCGCAGAACCACGCTTTGTATATGCTGGAGCAGGACCGGGGCAGGATTGAACCTGTGTTCCCTGTTGCCTCGGGCAGACTGGAGCCCACAATGGTACCTGAGCTGACAAAGATCTTCGGCAAAGATGTTATCATGCAGTTCGGCGGCGGGATACATGCCCATCCCATGGGGACAGTATCTGGCGCAATGGCATGCATGCATGCATGCATGCAGTTGATGCATCACTTGATGGCATATCCCTTGAGGAATATGCAAAGACCCATACTGAATTGAAAGCAGCACTGGATAAATGGGGGTAACGAGGTAATTGAATTTACTTCTTGCAAGATAATGAAATGCAGCACACAGGTCTTTAAGATAGGCACCAGCAATCTGGAAGAGGTTATCAGGACAGCTGCACGCATCATACAACAGGGCGGTACAGTTGCGTTTCCCACTGAGACCGTATACGGCCTGGGTGCCGATGCATTGAACCCGGATGCGGTCAGTAAGATATTCAAGGCAAAGGGGCGGCCCCTGGATAATCCACTTATCGTACATATTGCAGACCAAGAGCGCCTGGACATGGTCGCAAGTGATGTACCTGACAGCGCCCGCAGCCTGATGGATGCTTTCTGGCCCGGCCCCCTTACCATGATATTCAAGCGCAAGGATATTGTACCCGATGTCACCACATGCGGCCTGGATACAGTGGCTACCAGGATGCCTGACAATCCAATAGCAAGGGAATTGATCAAGGAGGCAGGTACGCCCATTGCCGCACCCAGTGCCAACATCTCAGGCAGGCCCAGCCCAACTACGGCAGAGCATGTGATATCTGACCTTTCAGGCAGGATCGATGCGGTGATCGATGGCGGAGCCGTGCGCGTTGGTGTGGAATCCACTGTACTGGACATGACCCCGGACATTCCTGTGCTGCTAAGGCCTGGCGGGGTCAGTATTGACCAGATAAAGGAATACGTGGGTGAGGTGCTTGTTGGTTATACTGACAGGCCAGCCGGTGCGGGGGAAGCTGTCAGGTCGCCAGGCATGAAATATACCCATTATTCGCCTGAGACCAGACTGGTGCTGGTTATGGGGAATAGCAGTGCTGTTGTGGATAAGATAATTGGGCTGGCCAGGGAGTACCTGGATCGGAATATCCGGGTGGGGCTGCTGGTGACCGATGAGACAGCTAAGACAGATGAGATGGCCGAATATGTGTCGCCGGACAGGGTGTTCTTGCTGGGTAGCAGGTACGATGCCTCTGCAATTGCCAGTAATCTTTTTGCTGGTCTGCGATATCTGGATATGGAAGATACAGATGTGATCATAGCTGACGGTTCGATGGGAATTGCCGGGATTGGAGCTGCGGTCCTTAACAGATTGAAAAAAGCAGCTGATGAATTAATTGAAGTAAATTAACAGGATGTGAGCTTTGTGAAACCTGAGAAAAAGGAAAATTTGACTAAGAGACAGAAATATATTGCCATACTTACTCGAAACAGGAAGTTGACTAAAATAAATCTCATAATTCTCGGTGGTGGGTTGGTGCTCACGCTGGCGGGTTTTGAGGAAATTGGAAGTTTGATCGTGTGGGTGGGTATCGTAATATTCATATTTACACTGTTTTCTAATCTTACGGCAAAAAAGATGTTACGAAATTTGGGTAAATGATACGACAAATGTCATGATGATATTTATATAAATTTTTGGACCAATTTTTATTCGGGTGCAAATCAATTGAGCTTATGGCAAAAGACTGTACGATGTATTGAACCCCCTTCACGTATTCATTACCAAATCAACTTAAAACGTTGTGAAAGATTGGGATTTCAGAAACGTTATAAAAGATGCAGTTAATTGTTACCATTGTTTAACACAAAGTAATAACATTGCAATATACTTTAAATAAAGTTTGTATTTGTTGTAGTGATATTACTACATTCTACTCATAACTGGATTATAGGATTGAGCCCATACAAACTGGTAAAATACAATATTTTTTAAATAGTAATTTAGGTGGAATTCGTGAATTTAGACGCAAGCATGTTACCAGATTCGATAATAATAATAAATAATGAATTGATAATCGATGATGTACCTGCGATTACAATTATTAAAAAATATGGTACCCCTCTATTCGTTGTATCAAAAAAACAGTTGGTGCAGAACTATAATAAATTTCATGAACGGTTTATGAAGTTTACGAAAGTCCTGATTGCTTATTCATATAAAACAAATTATCTGCCTTCGATTTGTAGTATATTAAACCAAGAAGGTGCTGGTGCAGAAGTTGTATCGGGTTTTGAATTGTTTCTGGCAATGAAACTTGGCGTCCCCCCGTCAAAAATAATTTTTAATGGCCCTGGCAAGACAGATCAAGAAATCACAATGGCTATAGATTATGACATTGCTTTGATTAATGCTGATTCAATCGAAGAGTTAGAAAGAATTAATAAAATCGCAAGTGAAAAAGGAAAAATCGTAAATGTTGGAATCCGAATTAAACCAAACATCCCTGGTTTTTTGGCATGGCCTAAATTTGGATTAGATGTGGACAGGTGGGCATTTGAAGCTTATGAAAAGGCTTTGGCAATGGAGAACTTGAATGTCATTGGTATGCATGCACATGTTGGAACTCAAATATGTAACAGCCAACCTTATGTCGAAACAATTCGACAGATGACAGAATTAATGCATCGATTATACACAAAACTTGGTATTAAAATCAAATATATGGATATTGGAGGGGGGTTTGGTGTTTCGGGTTATGAACCACTTTATCCGATAGAAGACCAAAATGAAGAGCCTGAGACTCTTGATGAAATGGCTGAATCTATTATTAAAGTATTATATTCATGCATTTCACACTACAAATTATCTGAAACTATATTGATATTGGAACCTGGACGCAGTATTGTCTCAGATGCTACCCTTCTTTTAACAATGGTTGAAGCAACAAAAACAGTTGGGAAAAATACTAAAACAGTTGTTGTTGATGGTGGGATTAATCTAATTCAATTTGCCCCATATTATTATCATCGTATTTTACCAGTTATTAATAATAATAGTAAATTGGAAACAGTTGACATATGTGGACCACTTTGCATGCAATCGGATGTTATTGGTGTAAATAGGAAACTACCTACATTGAAACGGGGGGATTACTTAGCAGTACTAGATTCAGGGGCGTATAGTCTCTCGTTGTCTCAACAATTCATAAGACCGAGACCACCTGTGATTTTAGTTAATTGGAATACACATAAGTCGGTTAGATTGGGTGAATCATTCGAAGATATTTTTAGATATGATGATTTTAGTGATTTGGATTAATTGATTTTTAATTGGGTGGATAAAGGTGAGACTTAAATTATCAACTGAATTTTGGAAGGCCCTGATAAGGGTCGATAAACCTTTATTAGTTTTTATACGTACACTTATTTTTGCTCATCTTATTTCTACTATTATTATATGGTTATCACCGTTTTTTTTCAACATATCTGGAAATTTCATAACAAGCAATACAAGTGCACAATACATATTAAGTGCACTTGCTCAATCTCAGGCTGCAATCATTGCGATTGTATTTACAGCATTATTAATATTTTTTCAAATATCATTAGGGCTAGATTCAAAAAAAATAGCAATGGATGATTTTTTAAAATCGAGACAGGTCATAGTCATCATTAGCTTATATGCATATTCAATAGGATATGACCTTGTTTTATTAGCTCTGATAAAAACAAAAACTACCGAAGTAAATGTTTTTTGGCCAATTGCATTAATGGTTATTCTTATTCTTTATTTAATCCCATCAATAGGAATCATGGTGCGATACACGCACAAAAAAGTACTTGTTGGGGGTATCCGCATTGGTACACAGAAATTTGTGCAGGGTGCGGATTTATCGGGGGCATCATTTGTTGGTATTAGATCAGATGGAATTAAGTTTAATGAATCGGATTTAAGTGGCGCAATCTTTAACGAAGCTTGTTTGCATGAATCTGATTTTACTGATACTGATTTAAAAGAAGCTAAATTTAGTAAATCTGATTTAAGCAATTCTAACTTTTTTAGAGCTGATTTTAATAAAGCTGATCTTTGGATGGCTAATTTAAGTGGAGGAAATTTATCAGGTGCAAAATTTAGAAAAGCTGCTATGTGGAATGTTAATTTAAGTGGTGTTAATGCAAGTGATGCTGATTTTACTAGGGCTGATTTAGGTGGCGCTAATTTAAGTGGAGCTTACTTTGCTGGGGCAATCTTGAAAAATGCGAACTTTTCTAGCTATGGCGTCAATCCAGCATC
>DUIM01000112.1 GCA_013330355.1 Methanosarcinales archaeon | reverse complement strand
TTCGCATCCAGGACATCCAGCCAAAGGACCGCCCCCGTGAGCGTCTAATTAAAAACGGCCCGTCCGCACTCTCAGACTCAGAACTGCTGGCCATTATACTGCGCACCGGCACCAAAGGAGAGAACGTCCTGAACCTTTGCAGCCGCATACTGGCCACATACAACATCCAGCAACTCAGCCGCACATCCCCAACCAGACTGCAGGAGATACACGGCGTAGGAGCCGCCAAGGCCGCCGAGATAACCGCACTGTTCGAACTGGCCCGCAGGCTTGAGACCTTCACTGAAGAGGAAAAACCCCGTATAAGCAGTCCCGAAGCAGCCTACCAGTTTATCTATCCAAAACTGCGGGAGCAGAAAAAAGAGTCATTCATTGCCCTGCACCTGGACACAAAAAACCAGCTTATTTGTGAGGAGACCGTATCGGTAGGCAGCCTGAACGCCAACATTGTCCACCCCCGCGAAGTGTTCAAGACCGCTATCCAGGAAAGCGCCGCTGCCATTATAGTGGCCCATAACCACCCCAGCGGTGACCCGGCACCCAGCCAGAACGATATAGACATTACCCGCAAGCTCATAGAGACCGGTAAGATCGTGGGCATAGAGCTCTACGACCACATCATAATCGGGGACGGCAGGTACCTGAGCCTGAAAGAGCAAAACCTAATATAATAGCCAACAGGCACTGTAACCTTAATGTGGTGTGATCATTGCCCAATCCAGCAATAAACCATCCAGGGTCATAAGCACTATCTTATTCGAACCATCAGGTAGGTCGTAGGGCAGCTCCTCATACCCGATAAAAAGTTCATCCCCCTCATTGATCTCAGGCGGTGCCTGCTTGACCTTCCCGAAAAAGTATTTCTCTTCTGTTTTTAAGTCACGAACGCTCACATTCCGCCATGCTTTAGCTTCAAGCACATTCAGTACCACGCATTTTCTTTTGTACTTTTTTACTTCACCGGATTTTTCACTAATCATAAACATCACTTAAATGAATTAATATCATACTCACATTAATATTCAGTAGAATTACACATGGGGTATCCAACCCATATTAATGTTTTTCAAATCCCCGCATCAAAGGATTTCCTCGATCATATCCCAGTCATGTTCGTATATATGTGCACTGGCACTGATAGTAGTGATCATGCCCGGCTTAACACCCACTTCAGCGGCAACATACTCCAGAAGCCTGGACAGTCCGTATAGGTTAGCAGGATATGCCCCCGCAAAATCATGACTCCTGAACAGTGTAGTCAGGTTGACCATTCCCCCCCTTATCTTGAAATCATCAATGATCATGCAGGGCACCTCGTCCACAACCGTATCCACCGTGGGCACCCAGGTAACTGCGGTGGCCCTGCGGGTTGTCGGATTGTGCTTAAGCTTGTCGATCACATATGCAATCTGGTCAATTTGTCCGTTCCAGTTACGCAGGCGCTGCCCATAGGTATATTCAAAATCCCGGACATTCTCCCCGGTAATTAACTGCTTGGCATATTCCTCAAGTCGCTCCTCATTCCAGGATATATCAGCCGGTATCCGGTCAGTATAAGGATCCTTGATAACGATCATCAGGTTCAGGTATTCCTTTATCTTGCTTTCCCGTTCGTCCATAACATCATGTCCCTGGTTCCAGATCACATTTATTCCTCTGTACCAGGCATCAGTGATAGTATTTGCCCGGATGATTCTACCTATTTGAAGTGTCATATTTTCCATCTCTACATTTTTCAACCAAATGGAAGTTCCAAAAGTTTAAGTTTATTCAAAGTAGTTAAAGATGGTGATACGTAATATACTTAGATTGTGATTTTCATGGATCCAAAATTCATAAAAAGACATCCGGAATCTGAAACTTTCATAATTAAAAAATTCTCCTTTTTTGAAAATGAAGTGATCCTACCGGGAAATGCCGTGGTGGGCATGGGGTGCGACTTCTGGGGAGACATCGTAGTAAAAGGTAACCTTGCGCTGGGCAAAGGCTCAAAGGTAAAGGGTGATGTTATTGCTGAAAATGCAACAATAGGTGCCGATTGCGAAATAAAAGGCAACATCAAGGTTGCTGGCAATCTTACCCTGCTGGACAGGACAAAGGTCGGTGGATTGGCCTATTCCAGTGGTAATATGATCGTCAGACCCATGGTTTCAGCAAGAGCTGCCGAATGCGCCGGTGATATCCATGTAACAGGCAGGACTGACATTAAAAGCATCCAGTCAGGCCGTAAGCTGGTCGTCAGAGTGGGGTGAACTGCTTCTATGTTTAAACGATTCTTGAGTTTCATGAGCCTTTTTCCTGGCTACTGCATATGAAAACATAAATAATTCGTTTAACAATATTGTGCTGTTTTTCAGTAACTCGGATTCAAAAGTACCTTTGGATAGAAAATCCAGTACATATATTGAAGCTATGCATGCCTGGCTGAATTCATCTAATTCCTCAAAGATATTGCTTACGTGATAGTACGCTGCCAACCATGGTTTTTTTAACAGACCAGTAACAGTGAAACTGAACGGACCTACAGGACGAATAGCATTGATCTCAGTGAGTTCAACACGTACGTTCTTTATTTTTTCCTCATCCCATTTCTCTAAGGGGGAGGTCGATGAATCATATTCTTTCCATATGGATTCCAATATTTCAAATAGTAATTCCTTTTTCTCTTCGAGATGGATTATATGGTAATCTTTATGGAATTTCGGTATAGTAAATAGATAACCTCTTAAAAGACTCCTAAGCTTCTGGGAAGAATCTCCTTCAACATCATCTAATTTTTCAAGTATCTGATATTCCCTATCACTAAGCTGTACGACAACCCATTTAACCATGTAATCTCCTTGAAAATACCAATCTAAATCATTCTGTATTGTCACTCAGCCTATAAATAAATATAACATATTGATTGGTTCTGATGCAGTAAACAGATAGTATATGACATAAACTGCCATAAACTACCATAAACTACTTTTTTTCATCACCCTGCAGTCCGCATCATTTCCCTGATCCTCATACCGATACCTGTAAACACAGCAATCAGCACAAGAGCGATTACTGCATAGACTGAATAATCACGAATTTCCACATATATCAGATATGCGAATAAAAAGAGCGTCCCGAGCAGTACTGAAACTCCTATCGGGTCTCTGCGCACGGGTTCTCCCGGATAATTTTTCCGGCGATCATTGATCATATCTTCTGCCGTCTGAGCCGCTGTAGATGTGCCCTGGGATATATTCAACATCAAGAGGCATATCCTGTCAATGATAATACTAAGCGCTTCAGCCGGATTCTTGCTGAACCATGCGGCAAAGTTCTTAACTACGATCGCTGCATCAGCAGTCCACTGCGCACCTCTTGCAAGCGGATTGTTTATGAACCACGTAAAGAGTACACTGCCTTTGCGGTAGAACCAATCAGTATCAAGACTGATAGTATTTTCCGGATGGAGTTTCTTTTTCAACAGCAGAAAACCTGCATATGTGAACAACATCAATTGAAGCGTTCCAATCAGGTGTCCAGATGCATATGGTGCATAATCAGCAACAGCCGCTGGATAAGGCAGAATATTATATAATAGGGACGGATACACGCCCAGCAAGATACACAGAAATGCAGCGATCCCCATACCAATTAGCATATTCATAGGTGGATCCTTTGCCTCTATACCGGCATCCTTACCAAAGAATGCAAAGTAAGGAAGTTTCAGACCGACAGATAGAAATGTCCCGACCGCAGCAATTTCCAGCATCAGGAAGATCAACATATTATGGTCCATCGCAGCTGC
>DUIM01000145.1:1739-5485 GCA_013330355.1 Methanosarcinales archaeon | reverse complement strand
AAGAAAATAAACCCAAATGCGGGGGTTGCCCAGCCAGGTCAAAGGCGCTAGGTTCAGGGCCTAGTCTCGTAGGAGTACAAGGGTTCGAATCCCTTTCCCCGCACTCGATTTTTTTATTATTAATGTTTCATCTACAGTCGATCCATACTCAATATCAAGCCGATAAACCCCTGCATCCCCTGATAAGTCGGTAACTTCTGGGTCAGTGACTGTGATCCTGTTAGCGAAGGGGAAAAGATAATTGAACTGGAGATGAATCAAAAAGAGCCAAAGTTGATAGATAAACTTAATGAAGGTCTTTGTATATTGAATACAATGAATATTCATGATCTCAATGGTCGCTTTATTAAGTTTAATATGTGAATTGTTTTTATGACATTTAGGTTGTTAATGAAACCAAAATCTCAGAAAGTCATGTAAAAGATAAAAGAATTTTAAAATTTCTTTCACTGGCGAAAACGAAGCGACTGAATTAATTGAGATGGTAAACAAGTATGGGAAAAACTTCAATGAGATGGAAAAAAAGGAAATTAGTAAAAGCATTGAGGTGAATGAAAATGATTGAACTATTATATATAATTATATTTATATCATATATTTTTTTGATCTTACTTACCATGCTTTTTGTTTCATCATATCTGGCAGCATTTATTATGTTGTGTATCCCGATTCTGGTATTGATAGTAAAACCTGATTTCGCCATTGAATTTTTATCTTATGAGCAGGGAGAGTTCCTAAACGGAATGTTGACCATTAATAATCTTCATATCTTGTTGTTGATATGGTCCGCATTGTTGAGTATAATTATTTACACGGAATTTATATCGTGGTATGTTTCACGAGGGACCCAAAAACACGAAATAAAAAAGCTGGAACCAAATAAACCTGAACTAAAAAAAGAAATTACTAAAGCTGAATCAAATGAATCACCTGATAAATCAGAGGAAAAAAATGAAAATAAACCAGGACAGGTTAATATTCCATTTAAACCGCTGGAGCGTTTCCTGCAGAAGTTGGAACGTTTGATCAGTGGGAAAAAGTAATAAATTATTGATCCTGTTTTTTTATTAAATAAGTTATTATAAAAATAACCAGACCTGTTAACAAATTAAATCCCGGAATGTCAAGCAGATCATTCATTCCGGATTTATTTGTATCTTCTTTACTGTTATTTACTTCAAAGGTTTCAATTGCCGTTGGGGTAGGTGTATATTCAACTACATTTATAGTGGGTCTTGTCGAATGTGCATTTCCACTATAATAGCTGGAAATATATTCTCCATAAGCATATGGAAACCTGAATTCCCCTGTTTTTTTGATCTTCAATGTATAATTTATTGATAATTTGCCACCAGGTTTTACAACTCCGCTGGAATTTAATGTGCCATCTATCAATTGGGTAAAATCAGGTATTTCATCCTTCAATTCCAAATGTGCAGCATGATTGCCGGTATTTTCCGCGATCACCGTCACTTTTATTAAACTACCAGGTGTAGTTAAATTATTATCAAGGGCCTTGGATATCTCAAAGTAGGGACCATAAATCTTGGCTGTTGTCGAATCTATTATTTTCGAATATAGCCGTCCTTTATACTCTCTACTTATTTTTGTTGTCGAGAGCTGTACCTCGCCTGGTCTTACCGGTCTCAGGTAATAATTAAAAGTTTCAGATTGATGTGCGGGTAAGTCTATAGTCCAGCTTAATGTGGAGTCGGGATCCATTACGAAATTCCTTGCCATTATGGTCTCATCGATAGTTACATCCCTGGCATTAGTTGTGGCTGAATTATAGACCGTGATCATTACATAGACCCTATCACCCATATTGAAATAACCCCCACTGGCATTTACTATTTGGTGTATGGGCAGCTTTGTCACATTTATCGCAGGTTCAATAGTGATATTCTGTTCCTCTGATAAGTAATAGGGTTGATTGTCCAGATCATATCCCAGTACATCACTATGAATCTGAACTTCCATGTTCTCAGGGAGTGCAGGGATTTCTACATGTACCCATGTGGTCTTATCAGATTCTACAGATACATTCTCTAAAAAAACAGATAAGACATAATCATTTTGCAGGTGAATAACAGAATCAAATGAGGACTGGTATTTATTTTTATCGCCTTTGTAAGGTATCAGGTCGTCAGGTAATGATACTTCCATTGATATGTTTGTAAACCGGATACCGCCTGTATTTTTCAATATGAAACTGATATTTACAAGGCCGTCTGTTGTCATATTATTAACTATATCAAGGCCCAGGGCCGGAGATTTCATGGAATATACTGTTGTTTTAACATAAGGTGTCTGAGTTTCTCCCATACACCCGCCTATGGTGTTAACAGTTACCTTTATCGTAGATACCTCAAGAGTTTCTCCTTCTGAAAGTATGGCTGTCTGGAGTTCTTTCTGGTTTTTATAAATTGTCAGCATTACCCGCACAGCCTGTTTGTCAAAAGACTCTGCCAGGACTGTGTAATTGCCGGTTGAATAACTATCACCCCATTCCAGCGTTATCTCTTCTTTTTGTGTCCAATCGGCATCAGTAGTAACAGCATAAGTGGGATTTATGATCAGGTATGCCAGGATTAATATCAGGGATGATCTTCTTAGGACAGTGTTCATTTGTGTACCAGTTATTTGTCTTTATAGAATAAAAATATTCATATGCTAAGAAAAAAAGAAATAATGGTAACTACTCAGGCGAAAATTGTGCATGGGCTAATCAAATACAAATTAGATGCAGCATAACAATATATCTCATTCCCATTTTAATCCCGAACCGGCCGGTGAGTTAGACTTGTAAGGGATATCAGCAGGCTAACAAGGCTTAGTCCTGCCGCAACAATAAATATTGCAGTAAACCCGAACATACCGGAGAGAGTGCCCCCAAGCAAAGGCCCTGTTATCATAGACAGGGCGATCACCGAATTAATATATCCAGCCGATGTAGCCTTATCCTTATTGCGCATAAGAAGCAGTTCAGTGGAACCCACAAACAGGAATGACCAGGATATGGCCACCAGGAACATACTGGGTATGATGTGGTAGTAGATAGTGGCAGGAACCAGGCTGATAAATGCCAGTATAGACAACAGGTATCCGGCCTTTACTACAAGTTCCATGTTCCAGCCATCCAACCGCCGCATTATTAAGAACTGGACTACCGGATTTATAGCAAATAGCAGTCCGATCCAGAACAGATCTGCTCCCAGGCTGACCATGTACAGCGGGAAAATGGTCCAGCATCCAACTGCACCTGTATGCCTGATGAAGAACGTAAGATAAATAGTCCAGTTATTTTTAATTGTGGAAAATGAAAAGTAATTCACTTTTATCTTATCCACCTGTACCTCAGGCATACGGACCGCGATGATGAGGGACAATATCACCATTAATGAACTGACAAGGAATATCAGGTCAAAGTCCTTTATCAATCCTGCTCCTAAAAAACCGAACGCCCAGCCCAGGGCACCAAATGAGCTGAATTTCCCAATGCTGCGTTTTAGCCCGTAGATATGCATGATAAAGGCTGCCGGATACATGCCCACGCATATGCCCAGCAATCCTCGCAGCAGTGCAAGGCTCAATGGATCGTAGGCGAATATCTGCAGGAAATAAGCTACGGCCGAGCATGCAAGTCCCAGGAGCAGTAGTTTTTTAATGTTCAATACATCTGCCGCTTTACTGAAAATGTAGGTTGAAAAGAAGAAGCATGCACCGTACACACTCATTATAATGCC
>DUIM01000145.1:1562-1698 GCA_013330355.1 Methanosarcinales archaeon | reverse complement strand
AACAGTTCCAGGACGATATTGCCCTTATCGGTTTCAATGATTGCCTTTTTCATGATAGTTAACCTCAGTAACGTGTCTAATGGTCATTGTTGGTTTAATAGTTTATGTTCAATGGGCGCAGACTGTTGGAAGCTAT